>CAYUBC010000178.1:0-7569 GCA_964442885.1 uncultured bacterium
CGACCTGTGTGGGCGTTGTAGTCAAAGTACAGACCGGCCTCATCGTCCCACAGGTATTGGTTGATGAGCTGGTGGCGATGCTGGGCGCGGGCCTCCCAAATTCTGGCTTCCCAACCGTGGTTGAGGATGCGGTAGAACTCGGCAATGTCTTGCTCCATTTGGTAAAGCAGCACATTGAGGCAAACCGGCGAGTAATGCAGGATATCGGCGCTAAAGGGGCCAAAGCGGTTGGTGATGTCAAACCCAGACTCTCGCATGGAGCGATCGCCCTGGTAGTACAAATCCGTCAACTCGTCCGCTGCTTCGTCATAGAACAGGCTAACGTCGTAGTCCTCAATGTCGTGGGTGCGGAAGTACTCGCGCACGCGGTCGTAGTGGGTACGCCCAGCTTCATCGCGCTCGGAGCTAACCACCTCAGGGGCTGGCCCGTGGCCCAGGGCATGGTAGTGGGAAAGGCCGGTGACCGGGTTAAAGTGGGGGGGCACCATCCAGTAGTAGTAATAACGTTCTATTACTTGTAGGATAGATCTTAGCCAGTCGCGATCCCCCGTGCGCTGAAACAACGCCATAGCCATTAGCGACAGTACCGGCGGCTGCGACCGATTGAGCATGTAGGTGCGGTTGGCGTTCAGCACGGTGCCGTAATGTTGCACCTGATAGATAAACTGGTCTACCATGCTCTTGGCCATGAGCAGTTCATCGTCTTGCAACAGCCCCAGCACGATAAAGTAGCTATCCCAGCCGTACATCTCGTTGAAGCGGCCACCGGGCACCACGTAGTCGTGAGGCAGGTAGAGCAAGCCATGATCGGTAATTTGGTCGTAGTCGGCGGGCAGCACCCGCAGTTCGATCTGGGCAAACTCTTCCGGACTGAGCACAGCCAGCAGAGCGTTTTCCACAGTGTAGAGGTCTTCCTGGGCCGAAATGTAGACAGGCCAAGGAGTTCCGGGTTCATGGGCAATTTTTTCGTCCTGGGCCGCCTCCAACACGTGGTTGAGAGAGCGGGAGAGGGTTTGCCAGGAAGACTTGATGTAGGTACGAATAGCATGAACCTGCCAGGACGTCAGCTCGCTGGCAGGCGAGAGAACAGGTATTTTCACGGGTAGCAAAGCTGAGATTTTCTACCCTTAAAGCTTAGCCATTTCGCCCATTAACGAGTAGGGCTACTGGGAAGGTTTGCAGAATCTTGCAAATTGGCACATGAGCTTGATCCCTATGGTTAAGATCGCTCAAAGCGTCCTGCCAGGGGCCTTTCATAATAGCGGGGATCACCAGCGCTGTATCGCCCCAAACGGCCTTGCCGTAGGGCTCCTGGTCGGGAGTAATGAGGCTGGTTAAAAAGCGCGGCACCACGGCGATCGCGCTCTGCCCTTCGTAGGTTCTGGCAAAGGCCACAATGTGGTCAGCCCGCTCCCCTTCTACCGCAAGTGGCACATAGTCTCCCTTCTCAAAAACCGCCCGATATTGCTGACGAGCGGCCAGGGCGCGAGTAATCAAGAACAGCTTCAGGCGGCCATCGTGGCGGGTGGCTTTGAGATCGCATAGCAGGCTGTTCAGGTCTGTCTGGCAGCGCCGCTGGATTTCTTGCAGGTAAGAGAGCCGCTCATCGTAATCGACGGGTCGCCGGTTGTCGGGATCAACCAGGCTGAAGTCCCACAGTTCTGCACCCTGGTAAATGTCGGGAACGCCGGGAGCCGCCAGTTTCAGCAGGGTTTGCGACAGCGAGTTGTAGATGCCGTACTCGGCAACTTTGCGCTGAAAGGGCCGGAACTCCGCCAAAAACTCGTTTTGCTCTGAATCCTTCAGAATCCGTTCAACAAAGGTGACAAACCCCTCTTCATACTCAGTATCAGGACGCAGCCAGGCGGTGTAGACCTTAGCTTCTCGCACCGCTTTTACCACGTAGGCTTTAATGCGTTCCACAAAGGTTTGGTATTCCTGGGGATCGTCACTGACTGGAAACGCCCCCACCAGAGTTTGGTAGAGGAAATACTCGTTGTTGGGATCGGGGATCGTCCGTTTCTTGGTGAATAGCTTATAGGGATCGTTGAGAACCTGCCAGCGGCGCACCTGTTGATCCCATTCTTCAGGAATTTCTGACAGCACGTTCAGGCGGGCGCGGACATCCTCACTGCGCTTGGTGTCGTGGGTGGAGGTGGTGTTGAGGGTGTGGGGCCACTGAGCCAATTGGCGTTGGTTGAAGCGATGAAACTCATCTACGGTAATGCCAAAGGTGCCCGCATGGCCCCCCACTTCATTGAGGGAAATCAGCCGGTTATAAACATAAAATAGAGTGTCCTCTACTCCCTTGGCCATCAGCGGCCCGGAGAACTGCTGAAAACGCATGGTGAAGTGCAGCCACTCGACCTTGTCGGCCTCGGTCAGCACGTCTTCGTAGTCAAGGGTCAAAACCTTTTCCACAAAGGCCAGCTCATTTTGCAGTTGGGGGATGCGCTTGTAGGCTTTAGACACCGCCTGGTGGACGTAGGCCCGGTCGCGATCGCTCACCCCGTCTTCGTTGATGTAGGTGCAGTAAACCGGGAACTGCACCATCACTTCCAAAATGGCCTTACGGATGCCGCTCAGGGTAAAGTCGCGCCCGTAGCGATACTTCCCGGCAATGCTTTTCAGCATGTGGCCCAAATTATCCACATCCCCCACCAGGTTAGTGGCGGCAATCAGGCGTTTGCGATCGATCATCCAGTCGTCGTAGAGCGGGGCGTGGTCTACCATGCGGCGGTAGATAGCATTGAAGGCGCGCTCATTAGATCGGTTGCAGAACAGCCCATTGAGCTGGTTTAGAAAGTCGTAGCCGGTTGTACCCTGAATTGGCCAGTCTTCCGGCAGGGTTTCTTCCTTTTCCAGAATTTTCTCAACCACCACGTAAAGGTCTTCGCCGCATTTGGTTCGCAGCCGCCGCAGGTAGTGCTCAGGGTTATACAGGCCATCCAGGTGATCCACCCGCAAGCCGTGAATTTGACCCGACTTCACCAACTGACTAATCAGCGAGTGGGTCTTTTGGAAGACCTTGATATCTTCAATGCGCAGGCAAATTAACTCATTAACGGTGAAAAAGCGGCGGTAGTTAAGTTCCTCTGCCCCCACCTTCCAAAACGACAGCCGGAAGAACTGATCCGATAGCAGGTTATCCAGTAGGTCGTAGCGCTCCCCATTTCCCCCAGCCTGGCCATTGAAAATGACCAGGTTTTGCTGAATAAACTCCTGGATGTCGGTGTTGCTGTTGTACAACTCCCAGAGCAGTTCCTTAATAAACTGGGCCTGATCCCGCCGCTCGCGCCCCGTTTCTGCAGACAGGTTCTTGAGCATATAAAGGATGCCCAGCAATTTAACGAAGTCAGGATGACTGCGGCCCAGCACCCGCGATAGGCGGTCTAAGTCATGGTTTAAGAAGCGCGCGTAGGACTCAATCCGCAGCGGTACCCAGAGGTGGTAGTAGTTGGCGGTCAGACCGTCTTCGTCGTAGTCTAGGGTAATTTCGCCGCGCTCCAGGCAGCGCCCGTAGAAGTCCCCCAACAGCGGCGTCAGCAACTTGCCCTTAAAGTCATCGAAGGGGTGCTCCCATTCCACATCAAAAAAGTCGCTGTATTCCGAATGGGGGCCATGCTCCAGGATGTCAATTAAGAAGGGGTTTTCGCTGTCGTAGGCCATGTGGTTGGGCACAATGTCTTGCAACCAGCCCATACCGCGCTGCTTGAGTTCACTGGTGAGGGTGCTAAAGTCTTCCTCAGCGCCCAGTTCGGGGTTAAGCTGGGCCGGATCCACAATGTCGTAGCCGTGGCTGCTCCCTTTCCGCGCCTTAAAAATTGGTGAGGCATAGATATCAGAAACACCCAGTTCCTGCAGGTAAGGCAGGATGCGGCTGGCCGCCTGAAAGCCAAAGGCCGGGTTGAACTGAAGACGGTAGGTAGCAAGGGGAATTCTCATAGCGCAAACCAGTGATGGGGCAGTCAATCTAATCAGGAATTGGGGAATTAGTGACCTTCAGGGATGCCGCCTGATGACACATGATTGGGCTCATTAATTCCTCAGCCGACCTTCGTAACCAACCGATCCTAGGGCCGCTCGCCCCTGCCAATACCCCCAGGTGGGATAGGCAGACCTGTCGATTTAGGCCACATAGGCGGACTCCAAAACATAGACCAGTCTTTTTCGGAGAACCTCAGCCAGGAATTAAAACCACACCACACTGTCAACACAGGACTATAAACCGGCTCCGCTTAGAAAGAGGAGCCAGCCTCAATTCGCTCGTAGAGCACAAAGCTCTGGGGCCAGAGCCGTAGCTCCGTCGCCGTTTCCAGCACCGCTGGACTCTGGCTACCAGGGCCGAGCCAGTCGCTATCGGCAGAGTCTAACCGACGCTGCCAGCAACCATCGAGCACGGGTTGGTAAGTGACGACTTCAGGCTGAAAGTTCATCAACGCCAGCACCTCAGACTTAGCCTGCCAGCGCTGCCAGCAAACCAGCCCTCTGGCCGGAGTGCATTTGGCGGTTAGATTAGCCCGATCCCCCCCACTCAGGGCCGGAATTTGCCGCCGTAGTTGAATCAAGGTTTGGTAGAACCGCCATAGGACGCCGTGTTTGCCCTCGGTTCGCTGCTCCCACTGGAGCTTGCAGGTTTGAAAGGTTTCTGGGCTAGCCGCATCGGGGGGCTCGCCGGTATCGTGGAAGTCGGCAAATTCGCGCTTGCGGCCCTCGCGCACCGCCGCAACCAGACCGGGATCACCGTGATCTATAAAGTAGAGAAACGGAGCCGTTTCACCATACTCCTCTCCCATAAACAGGAGGGGAATGTAAGGAGACAGCAAGACCGCCCCGGCTGCCAGCTTCAGCCCCTCAAAGCTGATCAGGGTGCTGAGCCGTTCCCCCAACATGCGGTTGCCCACCTGATCGTGGTTTTGGGCACAAACTACGAATTGGTGCGGGGGGCGATCGCTGGCATCATTGCCATGACGGCGCTTACGAAACCGAGAGTAAACGCCATCGTAAACAAAGCTAACCCGCAGCGCCTTCGCAAACTGATCGAGGCGGCCAAAGTCTTCGTAATAGCCATCGGCCTCTCCCGTTAGCAGGGTGTGCAGGCAGTGGTGAAAGTCATCACTCCACTGGGCATCCATGCCGTACCCCCCCTGGGCAATGGGGGTAATCACCCGGGCATCGTTGAGATCGCTTTCCGCCATGAGATGACAGGGATAGCCCCGCGCCTCGGCTACAGGGGCAATCACAGTCTTTAACTCCGCCAGAATGTGGTGAGCGCTGAAGTCGTAGATGGCGTGGACGGCATCCAGCCTGAGCCCGTCAATATGGTAATCCTGCACCCACATACGAGCGTTTTCAATGACAAACTTGCGCACGCTGTCGCTGTAGGCATCGTCAAAGTTAATGGCTGTGCCCCAGGGCGTGTTGTAGCGGCCAGTCAGGTAGGGGCCAAAGTCTGCGGTGTAGTTGCCTTCAGGGCCAAAGTGGTTATAGACCACATCCATCACCACCGCCAAACCCTGTTGGTGGCAGGCATCCACCAGGCGCTTCAGGCCCTCTGGGCCACCGTAGCTATTGTGTACGGCAAAGGGGTAGACGCCATCGTAGCCCCAGTTGCGCTCACCGGGAAATTGGGCGACGGGCATCAGTTCTACCGTCGTAATTCCCAACTCCTTTAGCACTGGCAGCCTGGGGATCACCGCGTCAAAGGTGCCCTCTGGGGTAAAGGTACCGACATGGAGTTCGTAGACGATATAGTCTGCCAGGGAAAGGCCTGTCCAGGCTGAGTCGCCCCAGCGATAAGTGCTCAGATCAACGACCTGAGAGGGGCCGTGAACCCCTTCGGGTTGGTAACGAGATGCCGGATCAGGACGTACCACATCCCCGTCTAACACAATTTGGTATAAGGTACCAGCCGCTACGTTGTCTACAACAGCGCTCCAGTAGCCACCGGGTTCTACTACTAGAGAGACTAGCCGCTGGCTAACCTCAAGCAGCTTAATAGCTACGTCGCGGCGGCGGGGAGCCCATACCCTAAATTCACACTGACTCTGACCCAGATAGTTCGCACCGATCATTACGGAGCTGCCTCGGGGAAAACTGCACCTGAACCGATTTGACACTAACAAATCGTTGCATAGAGTTTAACCATAATTTCATTCAGTTTGGGCAAGGAAGATTACAAAGAACCAGCCTCCAAAAGTCGGATCCATCCGGCTCCATGCCCCCAATCTCCCAACCTTACTGGCCTAGCGCGGCCTGAGTCGGCCTAAAATTTGATTAGAACAGGCCAGGGAATTTCTCCTCGCTGGCTGCTCCCCTGTGCCGCAATTTGGAACCTGCTCATGGCTCTACCCAAGGCATCCCTGCCGCCGAGTCTCCTGATCCGTACCGGCAAATCGGTATGGACTACCCTCTGGCACCGGATGATGGCCCAAATGGCCCCCGCCGACAAAACCGGCCACTACCAGCGCCCCAACAGCGACTTCCGCGCCTGGATTGCCCCAGACAGCCCCCATCCTCCTGCTCACCAGCGCTACAGCTTGATAGTTGGCCTGGGCTGCCCCTGGGCCCATCGCACTCTGGTAACCCGGGCGCTAAAAGGACTGGAAGAGACCGTCTCGATTCTCCCGGTAGAACCTTCCCCCAACGAAGGCTGCTGGGCCTTTACCACCCCCTTTCGGGGCTGCCGCATCCTGCCAGATCTGTATCGCCAGGTGCGCCCCGGCTACAGCGGACGATCCACCGTCCCAGTGTTGTGGGATCGCCAGGCCGCCACCATCGTTAACAACGAAAGTGCCGATATTATCGTCATTCTCAACGAGGCGCTGACTGAGTTTGCCACTCAGCCCGGTCTGGATCTTTATCCAGAGTCGCTCAGAGCCACCATTGACACCTGGAACGATCGCATCTACACCACCGTCAACAATGGCGTCTACCGCTGCGGCTTTGCCCAAACTCAAGCCGCCTACGACCAGGCCTGCGCCGACCTGTTTGGCACCCTAGCTGACATTGAGCAAACCCTGACCAACCATCGCTACCTCTGTGGCGAAGTCATCACCCTGGCCGATGTCCGGTTGTTTACCACCCTGGTTCGCTTCGACGCGGTTTACTACAGCCTATTTAAGTGCAACCGCCGCCGCATTCAAGACTATGCCGCCTTGAGGCGCTACCTGTATGACGTTTATCACCTGCCTGGCGTAGCCGCCACCTGCGACCTGGAGGCCATAAAACGCGATTACTACGGCAACTTGTTTCCCCTCAATCCTGGCGGCATTATCCCGGCTGGGCCAGATTTGAGCTACCTGGATACAAAACCTGAACCTGTGGCCTATATGCCCGAACTTTCCTGAACTAAACACTATTTTTTTCCTTAATTCAGGTAGACCATACTCAGGGAAGTCCTGCAACGCGGTGTCTACCATGGAAACTTTAGTGATTGCATTCGTCATTGGTATTTTTGTTTACCTGAATTCGCCCAAGAAGAAAGATCCCCCCAAGGATGTTTGGTGCGAAATGGGCAAGGCGATTGGAGATGCGTTGAAAACTTTGGGTAAACCTGAAGACAAGAAG
>CAYUBC010000179.1:0-7568 GCA_964442885.1 uncultured bacterium
CTACCGGCAGCGGACGGCCCTGCCTACCGAAGCGCTCACCGCCTATGCCCTGGCTCTACAGGAAACCGGCAATCCCCAGGCGGCCATTGCCGTGCTGGAATCACAACTGCGCGGGGCCGACCGCCGCGATGACCTGTCTCTACAGATTCGCTCTACCCTGGCCAACGCCTACGATGCCAGCGGACAGACAGCCAAAGCTCTGGAATTACTCACCCCTCTGGAGGGTGTTCCGGCGGCTCGCCTAGCTCTGGCCCGCGCCTACAGCGCCATTGGTCGCCGCCAGCTCGACCCCAGCCTGTTTGAGCAGGCTACGGTGCTCTACCGCCAGGTGTTAGCCGCCACCCCGGCCCCCAGCTACGGCCTGCGGGTGGAAGTGGCCGATGTGCTGAGCGAATGGCCCGACACCGAAGCCGTGGCCCTGGAGATGTTTCAGCAGTTAGCTGCAGAAAATCCGACGGTGGTCAGTTTGGCGGTGCGGTCGGCGCTGCTGGCCTACAGCCTGGATGAAGCCAGTGCCCCAGCGGTAACGGCTGAGATTCTGCCCCTGCTGTCGCCCATGCCCAGCTCAGCACCAGAGCAGCGGGCCATTGCCACCGCCCTGGCGCGCCTGGATAACCCCGACCCGGCTCTGTTGCCGATCTACGAAACCGTAGCGGCGGCAGTGGATGCGCCCCTGCTGACCTACCGCATGGCCCAGATGCATCTGGCTCAAGGTGATTTGCAGGCCGCTAAGGAAGCCCTGACCCGCTACCGGGCTACCGCGATGGGGCAAGCCGACTGGGGCAGCGAACTGCTGCTGGCTGACCTGGAGCGGCAATTAGGCGACCTGGAGGCCAGCGCCCAGCGCTATGAAGGCATTGTGGCGAGCCAGCCCAATCCCCTCGTGACGGCGGCGGCCCTGCGCGGATTAGCCTTTGTGCGTACCCTGGAAGGTCAGCCAGAGAAGGCGCTGAAGGTCTACGAAGCGGCGATCGCGGCAGATCCCAGCACCCCCGACTATGCCCTTGGCTACGCTTTGCTGGCCTACCGCACCGGCAACATGACTACCGTCGCCGCCACGGAAACCCTGGATAGTTGGCTGGCCGACCAATCCCTGGACAATCCCCCGCCGGAACTGTTTGACCTGGTGGGAACGCTCCCGGCGGAACCCGCTCGCGCTGACCTTTACCAGACCTTGCTAACCCAGCGCCCCGATGACCTGTGGTTGCAGTGGCGTACCATTCAGCTCCTGGCGATGACGGATTCTACCGCCGCCCAAGCCCAGCTAGAGGACGTGATGGCGGCCTATCCCAACGATGTGGTGGTGTACTTCTTCCAGGGCGAACTGGCCCAGCAGCAGGGCAACCTGCCCCTGGCGGCCTCGGCTTACCAGCGAGTGCTGGCCCAGGAACCGGATAACCTCGGTGCCCTCAGCGCCCTGGCCGGAGTGACCTTTCAGCAGGGCGACCTGGCCACCGCACGGACGCTCTACAACCAGGTTCTAGCCCTTCAGCCGGACTACTGGGAAGCGCGCTATGCGATCGCCGAACTCAACATCGCCGACGACCAAAAGCTGACCGGACTGGAACAACTCCAGCAAATTCCCCCCGATGAGATCAGCCCTGCCGACCTGGAACAGCGCGCCCAGGACGTTGAGTTTGACCTGCTCCGCCGTCGCGGCTTCCAACCCACCTGGGAGCGCTACTAACCCTAACTCCATCCCCCCCTTCCCCCTTCTGCCTCCAGGGAACTACCATGCTCAATCTAAAACCCTTTCCCCTGAGAAAATCCCAAAAACGCCTCTGGCTTTCCGTGCTGCCCCTGGCCCTGACCCTGGCTCTGGTATCACCCGGCTGCACCCAAACCGCCGCCTGCACCTGCACCGAGCCGGGGGCAGATGTTAGCCTCTCCCTACCAGTTCAGAGCATCCATAGCCAAACCCTGGTGGATAGTTGGAAAGCCTACCGCACCCGGTTCATTCAGGCCGATGGTCGGGTGATTGACCGCGAAGCCCAGGATCGCACTGTCTCGGAAGGTCAGGCTTATGCCATGCTGCGGGCGGTGGCCATCAACGACCCCGACACCTTCCAGCGCACCTACGCCTGGGCCAAAAGCAACCTCGCCCGTCGGGACGAAACCGGCCAACCCACCGACCTGCTCTGGGCCTGGAAATGGGGCCAACGGGCCGATGGCACCTGGGGCATCCAAGACGGCAACTTTGCCATTGATGCCGATATTGACGCGGCCACCGCGCTAATTTTGGCCGCCCAGCGCTGGCACTGTCCACGCTATCTGGACGAAGCCCGCGCCCTGCTGGCGGACATTTGGGAACAGAGTACCGTAGTCCTCCCCGACGGCAGCCGCCAACTGCTGCCTGGCCCTGCGGAGGCATTTTTTGCCGAACCCAATCGCCTCATCCTCAACCCCTCCTACTTTGCCCCGGCCAGTCTGCGGTTGTTTGCCGAGGTCGATCGTGGGCGCGACTGGGCCAGCCTAATCGACAGCGGCTACACCATGCTGGAAGACCTGGCTGACCTTTCCACCACGGGCCTGCCTCCAGACTGGGTCGCCTACGACCCCACCACCCAAACCTACCGTCAGCTAGAGCTAGATTTTCCCCTACAAAGCCGCTACAGTTTCGACGCTATCCGGGTTTGGTGGCGCATCAGCCAGGATGACGCCTGGTTTGGCAGCCCTCGCGCCCAGGCTTACCTGAAAGCGCGCACCCCCGTGCTGATTTCCCGCTGGCAGCGAGACGGTCGCCTCCCCGCCCGCCTCACCCTCGACGGCGGCGCTCAGTCCAGCTACGAAGCCACTGCCCACTACGCCATGCTCTACCTGGCCCTGTCAGAGGTTGACCCCAGCACCGCTGAAGCCATGTATCGCCAAAAACTCCAGCCCGCCTACCGCGACGGCTTTTGGGACAGCGACGTAGCCTACTACACCCAAAACCTGGCCTGGTTCGGTCTCCTGCCCCTGGAGGTTTCCCCCGACCGCCTCAAAGCCGCCGGAGGTGACTGCCGCTAGCCCACGGCTGCCCCTCCCTGGAGGGGAATTCAGAATTGCTGACCCACCCCTGCCCCTCCCTGGAGGGGAGTTCAAAATTCAAAATCGCAAATCCAAAATCCCCCCTTCACCCTTCACCCCTGACCCTCCCCATGCCCAGCTTCTCCCTCCCTCCCCGCTCGCGCCGCCGTCTGGCCCTGTATCTCCTGCTCACTCTCTTTCTGATCACCAGTCAACCGCTGCTGGCCCAGGAAGCGCCCCCGGCTGTACCTCCCCCGGCGGCCAGTAACGAGATTGTGTTGCCTCAAAACCTGCCCGCACCGCCCATCATTGCACCAGCGGAGGGTGGCCAGTATGTGCTGGAGTTTAACCGTAGCCCGGTGGTCGGCAATCGCCTGCGGTTTAGCGGCATTTATGACGAGCAGCGGCTACAGTTCACCCGGCCTCGGAGCTGGTCTACGGAATCGGCCAGGGTGCTGTTGCGCTATCGGCACTCGCCTGCCCTGTATGCCACCCGGTCGAACCTGACAGTGTTGATTAACGGCACCAGCATTGGCAGCGTGCCCCTCAACCAACCGATGGGTGAAATTGGCGAGGCCGTGTTTGAGGTGCCCGTAGACCTGCTGCAAGACTACAACGAGCTGATGGTAACGGCGCTGCAAAACAACTCGCCTACCTGTACCCAGGATCCCTACGACCCTTCGCTGTGGACGGAGGTGTTGCCCGACTCCAAACTGGTGTTTGACTTTCAGCCCCAGGCCGTTACCCCTGACTTTAGCCAGTTTCCCTATCCGCTGTTTGACCGGCTGAGCCTGCAACCTAACCGGGTGGCCTACCTACAACCTACCAGCCTGGAAGATAGTGACTGGCTCACCGCTAGCGCCCGCTTGCAAGCCTTTTTGGGGCGCAGTGCCCAGTATCGGCCTTTGGAAAGTCGGCTGGTTCAAACCCTCGACGACCTCAACCCAGAGGAGGGGGTGATTCTGCTGGGCACCCCTGACCAGCAGCCCCAACTGGCCCGACTGGATTTGCCCTTTGCCCTGGGCGAGAACCAGTTTGTGGACGAGGCTGGCAAGCCCCTACCGGAGGATGCAGGGCTGCTGATGTGGGCCGTCATCAATGAGGAACGCACTCCGGTGCTGGTGATTACCGGCAACAGCGCGGCCGGGGTAGCCAAGGCCACCCAATACCTGGTGCAAACCCCCGACCAGAAAATTGCCACGGGCCATGCGTTGGTAGTCAACCAGGTGTCAGAGCTACCCTCGCCGCCGCCGCGCCAGTGGCCGGGGTATCTGCCGGAAGCAGAGACCTTTTTACTCAGCGACCTGACGACACCCAACCGCGAACCCATCGGCGACTTGACCGTGCGCGGCTCCCATGCGCCCGCCCTAGAGCTGGATTTTAAAGCCCTACCCGATGACCAAATTCTGCGCGGCAGCGCCCTGGAACTGGTTTACAGCTATGGCCCCCAAATTAACACCCTCACTTCCCTGGTGGAGGTAGAACTGGATGGTGTTTCCCTTAAGGGAGAACGGCTCACCTCGGTGCAGGGTGCCAGCCGCCAAACCCTGCGAGTGGATCTGCCCGCGGATCGCATCACCCCCACCTCCAAACTCACCATCAACTTTCGCCTCGACCCCAGGGAACGGCGCTCCTGTAGCCGGGTTACTGACCAGCAGCTCTGGGGCACCATCCACAGCGACTCCAGCTTTACCCTGAACCGCTCGGCAGTGGCCCAACTGCCAGACCTAGACCTGCTGAAGACGGGCTACCCCTTTACCACGCCCCAGGATCTGTCCACAACGGCGGTGGTGCTGCCTAACTCCCCCGCCCAAACCGATGTCAACGTGCTGCTGGAGCTGGCCGAACGCCTGGGCCGCCTCAGCGTGGCCGATTCTGTGCAACTGGTGGTCAAGCGCCAGGCCGACCTCAAGGATGACCTGCGCCAACAGCGCCACCTGATTGCCATTGGCCCCCAACCCCGGTTTCCCTTTCCTGACCTGCTGGCCGATGACGGGTTTTCCCTGCGCCCCAACCAACTGCGGCAGTGGGGCACCAGCCAGGTGCAGCCCCTCCCCGATGGCGAAGGGTTGATGAAATCCGTCATGTCTCCCTGGAACAACCAGCGCGTGGTGCTAGCTCTCAGTGGTCGCGATGACACTGGCCTGGCTCAGGTCATCGACCTGATCCGCCACGACCCCCTCTTTTACCAGATTGAAGGCGACACCGTGCTGGTTAGTGCCCAAACCCCCGACCCCGACCCCTACGCCAGCAGCGACTACCACCTCGCCATTCTGCGCCAGTCGCCCCAGGTGCAACTGGCCACCACCGCCCCCTACCCCTGGCTGTGGAAAATTATCCGCCACAACTGGCTACTCATTTTGCCAGCCACCGTGGTTCTGGCGCTGCTGATCTACGGCACAGCCCAAACCTACCTGCGCCGGATTTCTGGCGAATAACCGACCCACTGGGAGATGGCGGGTCGGTCCTTGCTCTGCCCAGGTGACCCACCCCTGCCCCTCCCTGGACTAACCCACCCCTGCCCCTCCAGGGAGGGGCAGGGGTGGCCAAAATCCAAAATCCTTCCCCCCTTCCCCCTCTCCTTTCCCCATGCTCATCCCCTTCACCGTCCCGCTCCTGAAATGGATCACCGACACTATTCCCCGTCGCATTAATGGGTTGACTCGTTACCTCAGCCATCGGCAAGTGCTGCTGCTGTTGTTGTGTCTGGGCTTACTGGCCAGGCCGGTAATTATCACCCACCCCAGGATTTGGCAGCAGGGGATGATTGCGGTGCTGTTGATTGCCATAGGCTATGGCATCCTAGCCCTGGAGGCGACGCAGAGGCACAATCGGCAATCGCGGGAAGCGCTGCATCTCTTGATGGTGGTGCTGAGTAGCCTGACAACGCTGCGCTACCTGTATTACCGCACCCGCTACACCCTGAATTTAGAAACGCCGCTGGATGGGATGTTTTCGCTGTTGCTGTATGCGGCGGAAATGTATGCCCTGGGGACGCTGTTTTTGTCCTACTTTCAAACCCTGCGGCTGCGCGATCGCCAGCCCGTTAGTCTGCAAAATACTCCCCAGGCGGAGTGGCCCTCGGTGGATGTCTACATCCCCACCTATAACGAAGACGTGGCCATTGTGCGAAAGACGGTGCTGGCCGCCGTGGCCATTGAGTATCCTGCCGATAAGAAGAACGTCTACGTGCTGGACGATGGCCGTAAGCACCCAGAACGCCGGGCCGAACTGCAAGCCCTGTGCGATGAACTGGGTGCCATTATGCTCACCCGCGACAACAACGACCACGCCAAAGCCGGTAACATCAACGCCGCCCTGCAGCGCACCACTGGGGATTTAGTGCTAATTCTGGACTGCGACCATATTCCGGTGCGGGGCTTTTTGCAGGAAACGGTGGGATTTTTTGGCGATCCAAAAGTCTCTCTGGTGCAGACCCCCCACTGGTTCTACAATCCAGACCCCTTTGAGCGAAACCTGCTCACCCGTGGTCAGGTGCCGGTGGGCAATGAGTTGTTCTACAAAGTGCTGCAAAAGGGCAATGATGCCTGGAATGCCGCCTTTTTCTGCGGGTCGGCGGCTGTAGTGCGACGGCAGCACCTGCTGGCCGTGGGCGGCATTGCTACCGAAACCGTCACCGAGGACTGCCATACTTCCCTGCGGCTGCACGCCCTGGGCTATCGCACCGTGTATTACGACAAAATTATGGTGGCCGGGCTGGCACCTGAAAAGTTCTCGGCCTACGTCGGTCAGCAGGTGCGGTGGGCTAGGGGCATGGCGCAGATTCTCCGGCTTGAAAATCCCCTCCTCAACCGTAAGCTCAAACTCTCCTGGCCCCAGCGCATTTGCTACCTGAGCGCTACCTCACACTTTTTCTTTGGTTTCCCCCGGTTAATGTATGCCCTAGCTCCGGCCCTGTTTTTGCTGTTCAGCATCAACTCGGTGAAGGGGCTGGGGGTAGAAACCCTGCTCTACGCCCTGCCCCACATTGTGCTGTCGATGCAGGCCAACCACATTCCCTACAAGCAGGTGCGGTTCTCCTTTTGGAATGAGATTTACGAATTTGCCATGTCCTTTCAGGCTGGCATTGTCACCCTGCTGGCGCTGATTAACCCTCGCCTGGGCAGCTTCAACGTGACGGCCAAGGGCATCATGGTCAACCAGCGCAACTTTGACATTCATAGCGTGCGCTACCTGCTGGTGCTGGGGCTAATTACCGCCGCGTCGTTGGTGACGGTGCCGTTCTGGCTGCTGCTCAGCCCCGAAGACACCCAGGCCGTGCTGATTAATGTGCTCTGGTGCGGGTTTAACCTAATTTTGGTGATGGCGGCCTGCCTGGTGGCGCTAGAGCAGCCCCAAATGCGGCGCACCCACCGCCTGCCCCGGCAGCTCACGGCCATTGTTCACAGCGACGATCAGCGCTGGGTTGGCCAAACCCTCAACATCAGCGAGAGCGGAGCCCAGGTGCTGTTGGAGGAATGGCCCAACATTGCCGATGAAGTGCGGGTTGAACTGGTGGGGGATTATGACCAGCGGGTACTGCTAGAGGCCCAAATTGTGCG
>CAYUBC010000180.1:0-7558 GCA_964442885.1 uncultured bacterium
GTAGCCCCCGATCCAACCAGCCGCCCAGATAGCCGCTGACCAGGCCCAGGGGTACGCCAATCAACAAACTCAGGCCAGTGGCCAGCAGCACCACCTGCCAGGCCGCCCGGCTGCCAAACAACGTGCGAGAAAATACGTCATACCCCTGGCGAGTGGTGCCAAACCAGTGGTCAGTCCCCGGTGGCTGATGAATCGGGTTTTGCAGCGCCGCCGTCGGATCTTGCAGCACTCCCCCGGACTGTAGCACCGGAGCAAGCAGGGCAATGGCCACAAACCCCAGGGTAATCACCAGCCCCGCTATCATCAACAGGCCAGACACGCTAGTGCTAGAAGCGCTGAACCTTCGCCAAAACGGTAGGACAACGCGCTGGGGAGGGGTAGTAGCCATAGGGAGGTCACGAGGCAAAGAACCGCTCCCCATTATGCCAGAGTGCTGAGCCAGCCCTGGCATACTTAAAAGAATAGAACTCAGATCAGACATGGCCGGGAGGGCGACATGGTATCTCAGAAGCTAGCACCGACAGCGTTGACGTTTACTACCGTGCTAAGCGAGGCCGCCCGTGGACAAAGGCCGCGCCCCCAGCCAGCCCAGGTAACGACGGCCCTGCTGGATGCCGAGCGCCAGGCCAAACAGCAGCGTTACGGGATGGCTGTAGACTCCCTGCTGGGGAACTGGCGATTGCAATTCACCGCCCCCAAGAAACCGGCTTACAAGGCTGGACAGCCTGTGGGCAAAGGGTTTTACTGGCCCGCGATCGCCCCCGGCACAATCAGCTTTAGCCGGGCTGAAGAGGCCCCCGACGCCCTGGCCATCCAAAACCAGCTACAGCTTGGCCCCCTGAAGCTGCAATTTTCTGGGCCAGCCAAGTTTCTGCCCAAAAAGAATCTCCTGGCCTTTGACTTTGTGCGACTCCAGGTTTTTGTGGGCGGCTGGTCACTGCTAAGCTTGCCCATCCCCGGTAAAACTGCCAAGGGAGAGTCTTTCCAGGCTACAGCCATTGGCCAGCTTCCCTTTTTTGCCTTCTTTGCGGCCACCGAGGGCTACATGGCCGCCCGTGGGCGAGGCGGTGGGCTAGCGCTGTGGGCGAAGGGGGAATGAGATGGCGGGTAACAGAGTGAGAGGTGGCAAGGCAACGGGATGAAGGGGGGATGAGAGTAGTACCAGGTGAGCTTGTCCACGTATGATGGGGGGTGCTCTTAGGGGGAGGCAGTTGGGCTATGGCCAATATCTTTGCGGCGGGCGGCATTGTGATGTGGCCGCTGCTGGTTTTCTCGCTGCTGACCCTGGCGCTAGTGGTGGAACGAACCTGGTTTTGGCTGCGGATTAGTCAGCAGCGAGGGCTGGTTAACGACATCCTGCGGACCTACCAGGAGAACCCGCCGCGAGCCATCACCAAACTCAAACAGTATCCCCAGATTCCCATTGCCCGCATTTTTCTAGCCGCCCTCACCCTGGACGACACTACGCCCGAGGAATTTTCCATTGCCCTGGAAAGTGCCGCCCAGGCTGAGTTGCCCATGCTCAAGCGCTTCCAAACCCTGTTTGAAACGGTGGTGGGCGTGGCTCCCCTCTTAGGATTGCTGGGCACCGTGCTGGGGTTGATGCAGGTGCTCTCCTCCATTCGCATTGGCGAAGGCGGGGCCGTTTCTTCAGAAGGCGTCACCCTGGGCGTGGGCGAGGCGCTCACCTCCACCGCCGCCGGGTTAATCGTAGGGATCATAGCGCTGCTCTTTGCCAACCTGTTTCAAGGGCTTTACCGCCGCCAGCGCGCCTTCATTCAAGAGGCCGGTGGCAAGCTAGAAATCCTCCACCGTCGGCAGTTGCGCATGCAAGAGTGGGGCAAGGGAGGAATGAGATAGAGAGACAGAGGGATGGGGAGATGGGGAGAGATTTAAAGATTTTAGATTCCCCTCCTGGGAGGGGCAGGGGTAGGTTTGAGTTTTAGATTCCCCTAGTCCCCCCGCCATACCTATTTACAATGCTTCCAAACTCAGCGGCACTACTTTGCCCTGCGCCGTCAGCCCAAGCCGCATGGGCTCTTGAGGATGAATTAGCTTGCCGGTGAGGGCACACAGTTGTTCTTGCTCGGCGACGGCTTCAAAGCTGGCGCGAATATCCTGCCGCTGGAGATGGGCTGGGTGTTGCTCTGGTGAAGGCTCCACGTACTGCCACAAAATGTCCCGAATCAACGCTTGATAGCCACGATCGCCCGCTATGGCCTTGAGTTTCTCCTTCAGCGACCGCTCCAGGCGAATGCTGGTGACTTCCATATCAGTGGTTGACATACGGGTTAGGGTTGGCATCGGTGGGCACACCTCCAAAAAAACAACGCTGGCGGGTCACATATCCGCCTCAAGTGACATTTAACAATAGTGTAGACACTTTTGTATTACACGTGTAGTATTAACATAGCTCAGATTTAAATGCACTCCTTTCCGTAAACGGCTAAGGCAACGGTGTTTTTAAGAGCTAGAGCGTGACCCTAGCGTCACCAGTTTTCTGCACCCTCTCAGGCCAAAGGCCAAAGGAGTCCTGCTGTGAAACGCATATTGTCTTCTGGCATCGCAACCACAATCGCCGCCATTATTGGCGATGACCTTTGCCGGGTGGACATGGCAGCAGGGCTGTTTGGGCCAATGGGCTACAGGCTGGCTTGCGGCTATGCCAGCTTCGGCAGGTTTGGCAGTTCAACCCTTGCCCGGTTTGGGGACTTCCGCCCTGGTCAGTTTGGCGGCTTCAGTCTCCTCCCTAGGCTAGGTCTGCCTATTCGCCGGAGCCGCTCGCACTGGTTTTACCACCCAGGCACCCTTTTTAGACAGCATTTCGTAGTCCTCCATTAACCCCATAGCGGGGCCAGGTCAGCCAGGGGCGTCCTTCCTAGAAGTCCCCAGCGCCAGCCCCCAAGAGGATTACCAGCATTAGGAATTAACCCAGCCTCCGCTGTTGCTCAGCAAACAACGGTGTTGGTGTTGGGTTTTTCCACTGCCGTCTTTGGGTTTGCCCGTGCACCCCCTGGTTTTTGGCGACTTCAGCGGCCTCGGTCAGGGGCCAGCTCAGCCAATTCAGTCCATTTGCACTGGCCATTTGCACTGGCACGTCAGCACTTTGCACAAGGCATGAAGGGTCATGTTGAAACTTACCTATTCCGAGTCCGATTTGTTAGTTGAGCAGGTTGCACTCACGGTTGAAATTTTGGTGGCACAGCGCAGCGTTGTTGCCCTCCGCGCAGGTCAGCCCCTGGTTATCCAACCCGGTTATGGTTCCTTTACCCTATCGGCAGATTTGCCTGGGGTAGCGTCGCTGGCTTACACGGCCCGCTGCCGGGGGGTGCTGGAGGTTACCCCCTGCGATGCCCACTACCTGGAAGTTACCCTGCGCGGCATCTGGATTGCCGACAGCCTCGCCAGTGAGGAGGGTATTCTGGTCGCCGAACTGGAGCCTGCCCTGGAGGGGCAACTGGCTACGCTCTGGCGGATGAGTATGCGTCGGGTGGTGGAGCGTTCTCAGGTCTGGGGGTGAGGGGTGGAGGGATTTTGGATTGGTGATTTTGGATTTTGGATTTCCACCGTCCGCCCTCCACCGTCCACCCTCCACCCTCCATAGCCGGTAGGGAAGCCCTCACCTTTCTACTGGCTTTAATGGAGTACTGTAGAAAAATGACTGCGGGATATTACCCTCAAGGAGAAATTTGCCCATGGCAGACAATGCAAACTATCTAACCCTGACTGCGGATAACTTTGAGGCCGAAGTTTTGCAGAGTGATGTGCCGGTTCTGGTAGATTTTTGGGCGGCCTGGTGTGGCCCCTGCCGAATTATGAATCCCATTGTGGAAGAACTGGCCGAAATCTTTCAGGGCAAGGCCAAAATCGCTAAGCTCAACGTTGATGATGAAGATGCTCTGGCGCTTCAGTACCATGTCATGGCTATTCCTACCCTGATTTTCTTTAACCAGGGTGAGCGGGTGGCTACCATTGAGGGCGTAGCGGCTAAGGATGACTTGGCGGCTAAGCTAGAGGCGCTGATTGCCGAGAACGTAGCCGCCTAGTAAGGGTCTGGCTAGAAACTGGGTTTCTTCTGAGGCCTCTTGAAGAACTTGGTCTCGGGTCAGAAACTCAGTTTCTTTGCAGCCAACCGGGTATCACCTGGCTGCGCAACAGCGCCTACTTTGCAATTATCAACGACGATGTGAGTCTGCAAGTTTTTGCAGATCCATAGTGGTCTGTCAAGCTTACGTTGTTAGCCATTTCTAAATTGACTCAGGGGCGCAGGAGGGCTTTGCGGAGTTCTTCGGCACCCACCAGCAGAATGGGACAGGTGAGTAACAGCAACCACTGCCACAGGGCGAGGGGGGCGGTGCCAAAGACGCGGCTGAGCCCGGGAATGTAGATGAAGGCCAGCAAGGCCGCTAGTTCTACACCAATGCCCAGCCACAGCAGGGGATTCTGAGTCCAGTTCTGGCGAAAAATAGACACCCATTCAGAGCGGCAGGCAAAGAGGTTGCCAATCTGGCAAGCCACAATGGCCGCCAGGGTCATGGTAGTAGCCTGCCGATAAATCCCCATTACCTCTGGGTCAGCGGTTCCGGCTAAAATCTGCGGTGTTACCTGTTGCAGATCTACCAACCCGTAGCCATAACTCCACCACACCACAAAAAACCCCAGTATGGAAAGGATGGCCTCGATTACGCCCAGAAAGCCGTAGGCGCGCCAGAGTAACGCCCCATTAAGCAGATAGCTCAGCTTTTGGCGGGGTGGGCGCTCCATCAGGCCCAATTCCGGAGGTTCTGCCCCCAGGGCCAGGGCTGGCACCATATCAGTCCCCAGATCTACCGCCAGAATTTGCAGAATGGTGAGGGCTGGGGGAATTTTGAGCACCACCATCGCCAGGAAGGGGACAATTTCAGGAATATTCGAGGCCAGAATATAGGTCATAAACTTACGAATATTCTGGTAGATCGCTCGCCCCTGCTCAACAGCGCTGACGATGGTGGCAAAGTTGTCGTCGGTCAGCACTATGTCTGCGGCTTCACGGGCTACATCGGTGCCGTTGAGGCCCATTGCTACCCCGATGTAAGCGGCCCGTAGAGCCGGGGCATCGTTAACGCCATCCCCCGTTACCGCCACCACCTCGCCCAAATCTTTATAGGCTTGCACCAACCGCAGTTTGTGCTCTGGCGACATGCGGGCAAACACCAGCGGCGAGCCATACTTGAGAATTTGCCGCAGTTGGGCGTCAGACAAGTGCCCCAAGTCCTCGCCAGTGATGATTCGTAGCTTCTCTTCGGATACGTGATTGGCTGGGGGGGAACCATCCCCAGGGGACTGGAGCAAGCCGATTTTTTTGGCGATCGCTGCCGCAGTCAGGCCATAATCCCCGGTCACCATAGTGACGTTGATACCGGCCCTGTGGCAGCGGGCAATGGCATCGGGCACCTCCGGACGCGGCGGGTCAAACATAGCGATTAACCCCAGAAAGATGAGGTTTTGCTCTAGTTCCTGTGCCCGCCGCGTCAGGCAGCCTTCATCCTCACCGCGCAGGGCCAACCCCAGCACTCGAAACCCCTGACCGGCCAGGTCATCATTGGCGGTGGTCACTTCCGCCTGGGCTGCTGGGGTCAGATCCTGGGCCACACCATCCCTCAAAATCCAGTGGCAGTGGCGTAGCACCTCCAGCGGCGCGCCCTTGGTAATCGCCAGGTAGGGCGGGTCATGGGGCCACAGGTCGGCCTGCCGCCAGTCCACCACCACGGTCATCATGCGGCGGCGCGAGTCGAAGGGCACCTCTCGCTGGCGGGGAAACTGCTGGGGCAGTGCTTCCAGGTTCACCCCCAGCTTAGCCGCCGCTACCAGCAGGGCTGCCTCCGTGGGGTCGCCAATTTCCTGCCACCGGCTGGGGGAGGGATGCATCAGCCGAGCATTAGAACACAGCGCTGCCCCCGTTAACAGCAGGCGCACCTTCCACGGAGCAGACAGGCCAGGGGGAATCTGCACCGCCCCCGCCGTGGGGTCGTAGCCGACGCCGGTGACTTCAACCCAGGCCGGGGCGTTGGCGGTTTGGGGCTGAGGGCAGCTAGCAGCCTCAGGCCCATCGCCAGGGGTAGCAGCCTGACCCAGGGAGGGCGCAGGCTGCCAGAGATAGCGCACGGTCATTTCATTTTTGGTAAGCGTGCCAGTTTTGTCGGTGCAAATCACGGAGGTAGCGCTCAGCGTCTCCACCGCCGACAGCCGACGCACCAGGGCATTTTGGCGCGCCATACGCTGCACCCCCAGAGCCAACGCCAGGGTGACGGTAGGCAGCAATCCCTCCGGCACATTGGCAACGATAATGCCAATCGCAAAAATGAAGCTCTCGGTCACCGCCATGCCCACCAGCCAGTGGCTCAGCCCAAAGACGGTGAGGCCCATGAGGATGGCGATCGCGGTAATTAGCCGAACAATGCGCGCCACCTGAATTTCCAGGGTACTGGGGTCGCGTTTGATCAGGGTGGTGAGATGAGCCACCTGGCCAAACTCAGTCTGCGCCCCCGTGGCATAGACCACAGCCATACCCCGACCTGCTGCTACCGTGCCCCCGGCCAGCACCAAATTAGCCACCTCCGCTGGGTTAACCTGCTCTCGTTGAGGCTGTTCTCCCGGTCGCAGGGGGGTTTGGTTAGGCCGCATGGACACCACCTGGCGCTGGCGCACCGGGTGGGCATTGCGAGCCACCGGCAGCGATTCCCCGGTCAGCACGGAGACATCGGCATAGAGCCCCTCGGCCCCTACCAAACGGGCATCGGCGGGGATGCGATCGCCCTCCTCTAGCTGCACAACATCCCCTGGCACCAGTTCCCGCGCCGAAATGTGGGTTAGGGTGCCCTCCCGATAAACCTTTACCTGCATGGGCAGCACTTTTTTCAACGCCGCCAGAGCCCGTTCAGCCTGAAACTCCTGCCAAAAACTGAAGGTCGCATTAATTAGAATGACCGCCCAAATCGCCCAGCCCAGCGCTGGCGTGCGGGCAACAAAGGCTAAAATGCCCGCCGTCCAGAGCAGCAGCGCCATAAAGTGAGTCAGTTGGTCGGTAAACCGTAGCCACAGCGATCGCTGGGCAGGCGTGGGTAATTCGTTCGGGCCAAATTGCTGTAACCGCTTCGCGGCTTCGGGTTCAGAAAGTCCCTGGAAAGAGGTCGCCAGAGTGCCATACACAGCGTCAATTGGTAACGTCCAAACCGGCTCGTGCAGAATGGCCATAGTCCCAGAGAAGGGCTGAGGGGCGGGTGTTGCAAGGCAGAAGTAAGAAAGGCAGAAGGCAAGCAGGCAAAAGGCAGAAGGCAAGCAGGCAAAAGGCAAGCAGGCAGCAGGCAGAAGGCAAGCAGGCAGAATGGGCAAAGCGTGCGTGCCCAGCGGAAGATCGCCTGATGGGCACGGGCAAGGCCCTTTGCCAAGCCTACGCAGAGAACTAGTTTACCTAAGGTTGTCTCATGGTTTGTAGCCCACTGGGCTAAGCTTAAGTTTTCTTACGCTTTGAGGTAGGGGAGGGTGGTAGAGAGCCGGGTTAGGGGCTCAGGTTTTGCCT
>CAYUBC010000181.1:0-3840 GCA_964442885.1 uncultured bacterium
TAGTGCTGATCTACACCGACGGCAGCATTCAGCTCAACCACGGCGGCACTGAAATGGGCCAGGGCTTGCACACCAAGATGATTCAGGTGGCGGCCAAAGCCCTGGGCGTTAAGGTTGAGCGCATTCGACTCATGCCCACCAGCACCGACAAAGTGCCCAACACCTCCGCCACTGCGGCATCCAGCAGCTCTGACCTGAACGGGCAAGCAGTGAAAGATGCCTGCAAAACCCTGCGCGATCGCCTAGCCGCCGTCGCCGTCCGCATGCTCAATTTGGACGCTCCCGAAGACATGGTCTTTGAA
Organism: uncultured bacterium; assembly: GCA_964442885.1. Lineage (GTDB taxonomy): Bacteria > Cyanobacteriota > Cyanobacteriia > Phormidesmidales > Phormidesmidaceae > Nodosilinea. The sequence continues at coordinate 303 of CAYUBC010000181.1, forward strand.
GACGACTGGATTTACTGCCGCACCTACCCCAGCGCCCGCATTGCCTTCGATGAGGTAGTGCAGCAAACCTATAGCGAACGCATTAGCCTTTCCGCCACGGGCTTTTACCGCACCCCTAACATTTTCTGGGATGCCAAACTAGCCAAGGGCCGCCCCTTCTACTATTTTGCCTACGGCGCAGCAGTGTCTGAAGTAGAAGTGGATGGCTTTACGGGCACCTTCAAACTGCGCCAGGTGGATATCGTCCACGATGTAGGCGAATCCCTCAACCCCCTGGTAGACAAGGGCCAGATTGAGGGCGGCTTTGTTCAGGGCATGGGCTGGCTGACCATGGAAGAACTGGTCTGGGATGGCGAAGGCCGCCTGCGCACCTTTGCCCCCAGCACTTACAAAATTCCCACCATTAGCGAAGTGCCAGAACGATTCACCGTTCACCTGCTAGAGCGGGCCGCCCAGGATGGCGTTATCTACGGCAGCAAAGCCGTGGGCGAACCGCCCTTTATGCTGGCTATGTCAGTGCGGGAGGCCATTCGCGCCGCCGTAGCCGCCTTTGGCCATGCCGATTACGTGCCGCTTGGTCTGCCAGCTACTCCAGAGGCGACCCTGTGGGCCATCGAAGCAGTTCGTGCGGCAGTAAGTCAGGGGCAGCCGGTAGAAGTAGGCTTTTAGATTCAGCCAGGGTTAGGGATTAGACGCCGGGTTATCCAGGCCCGACACCCAGCCCCGATGCAAGACTAATCCCCCTTGCTATAGAGCAATCCTCCGCATACCCCCCGTGTGTACTTTGGCAAAATAGCCTGAGGCTATACACTAAGAGCAAGTTACCCCCCCTTGCCCTAAACCTTGCCCATGCCTTTGGATATTCGCCTACTTAACCTGGGATCAGACTCAGCAGAACGCGATATTACTGTTGGTCTGGCTGATTATTTTTACCAAAATTCTACCTATCAAAAGTTTTTTAATAGCGATAAAACCATTCTCGTAGGCAGTCGTGGAGCGGGCAAAAGCGCTATTTTCAAATACATGGCCGCCGCCGAAGCTCGCAAGGGAAATTTGATTATTGAGCTTTCTCCAGAAGAATATTCCTACGAGCTACTGTCTCAGCATTTGCGCAGTGAGCGAGAGGGCTCCTGGGGAAAACAAAGCTCCTACTCAGTGGCCTGGCAATATCTGTTATACAGCCTGGTTTTTAAGAAAATTGCAGAGGAAAAGCGAGGCTTACTGCTGGGAGCCCAAAAGGATATCTACAACTATGTTATTAATAACCTTAACCACCAAGACCTAAACTCCATTGGAATTTTATTTATATATCTAAAGCGCCTGGAGCAAATCAAGCTAGGCACTCATGAAAATTTCCAGAGAACTCGTGAACTTCAGGCTCTCTACAGCCTGGAAGAAATTAAAGACTTGCAACCCAGCCTGGAGGCCATCCTTAAAAAAACTCGCATCAAAATCTTTATTGATGAACTGGATAAGGGCTGGGACAATTCCGAAGATGCTAAGTACTTTCTAGCCGGACTATTTCAGGCTTCGCAAAAGTTAAACCGTATTAGCCCTAATCTAAGGGTCTATATTTCAATCCGGCAAGAGTTATTTGATAATATCCCTCAAATTTATGAAGATGCCCAAAAAATTCGGGAGGATGTAGAGGTAATCCGCTGGGGCAAGGCGGAATTGCTGGAACTCATTGGTCTCCGCATTGCCCACTGCTTCCCAGAGCTAACATTACAAAATGGGCTGCGTCGCTGGAATTCTATCTTTACCTCTACAATTCCTTCCCAGGGTCTGAACTCAGTGGACTACATTATTGACCGCACCCAGCATCGCCCCCGCGAACTGCTCCAGTTCTGCAAGCTCTGCCTGGAATACTACTGTGAGGGCAAACGGGTTGAAGAGGCCACTATCTTTGCCGCTGAGGAAGTTTACTCCGAACAAAAAACCAAGGATTTAGCCTCAGAATATCGCTTCAAATATCCTTACTTACTGGATCTGTTCGAGGTGTTTCGAGGCCGTAAAGATGCTTTTGATAAAGAAGACCTGGAATATCTTCTGCTCTCCATCGTCTGTGGCGAACTGGACACCGATCGCGCTACAGACTGGGTACAGGAAATGGACTATTTGGAGTTAAAGAAACTCCTCTGGCATATCGGATTTCTCAAAGCCAAGGTGCCTCAACATCTGCGTAATGCTACTACCTCTCATGGGGCTTTTTTGGGTCACTATGAGCTACCAACCATTAACTTGGAAAATGTCGAATGTTTCTGCGTGCATCCTGCCTTTCACAGCTTTTTAAGTCTTAAGGACAGTAAACAATGTTAGGCCAACATTAGACAGGCAACACATCATGAATCTATTTCGACATGTTTTGTTCAGCACCCTGTTCCTACGACGATTGCTGCACGACTTACGCCGAACCCTATCTAGGCGTTGGCATTCGTTAAAACCCCTTCGTCAACTTGAAAAGTGGGTGCAGCATGTGCCAACCTGGTTTGCCGTGTTGATCTCGGTACTGGCCCTGGCCACCGTGGCCGTATGGGTACACGAGGATGTGAACATCGCTTCTCCTGCGGACTTACTGAAGCGCGATACCCTGAAGATATTCTTTGAGAATGCTGAATCCTTTGCCATCGTGGCTGCCGTGATTTTGTACTTCAAGGGTGCTCCTGATCGCAAAGCCCAAAAGCACTTTGAGGCCTGGCGAATTATTGATAACGCTGCTGCCAACAAACTCTCAACTAGCTATGCCCGCATTCAAGCTCTGGAAGATCTGCATAGGGACGGGGTGCCGCTGCGATCGCTAGAAGCGCCCGGTGCCAACTTAATTAAAATTCAACTCAGCCAGGCCCACCTGGCAGAGGCCAATTTAGAAGAGGCCGATCTGCGAGAGGCCAACCTCAGCAGTGCGGATCTGTCGGACGCTATTCTCTACGGTGCTAATCTGCAAAAAGCCAATTTGCGGGGCATCAATTTGCGGGGGGCTAACCTGCAACAGGCGAATCTGCGAGATGCGGATCTGACTGGTGCAAACCTTCAGGATGCAGACCTCACGGGCGCTAACCTGCGCGGCGCAGAGCTCTGGAAAACCAAATTTCTGGGCGCAAATCTTGAAGATGCTGAGCTGAAATGGGCAGAACTGCAAGGGTCAGAACTCAATGGTGCGAGACTCAACCGCACCACCATGCCCGATGGTAGCGTGGAAAGTCAAGCCGTCGAATATTGGGTCAGCCATTTGTAGGGCAATGGCTGTAACGGCCTGGGCATCTCTAATCCGCCTGACCTACCGCTAACGTGAGCTTTTTGATGGGATGACCACCTGCTTTCACCAACTCGCCCAAGCCCTTGACTATGGCCCCGCCGTTCTCGCTACGGTAACGGCGACCAGGGGGTCTGTACCCCGTGAGGTGGGTGCTCGGCTGGTAGTCGATGTCAATGGCCAGGCCTTCAACACCATTGGTGGCGGGGCAGGGGAAGCGAAGGTTCTGCACCAGGCCCAGGAAGTCTTGCAAACTGGAGCAAAGCAGTTTGTAGACATCGATCT
>CAYUBC010000181.1:3850-7530 GCA_964442885.1 uncultured bacterium
ATCTATCTGGTGCTCCGCAGCGGCAAACCCAGGGCGTTTGCGGCGGCCACATGCGGGTATGGCTAGCGCGGTGGCAAGGCGAAACCGCCAGATCTCTGGTTCACAGCCTCCTGCAACAGCTTCAAGAGGGGCAGTCAGTGACCTTAGTAACCCCCTTTGACCCGGGGGCAGCCCCCTACCTAGCCGCAGAACCCGTGCTGCTTGATCCGGCCCTGGCCTATGTAGAAACGCTTCAGCCCCCGCCTACGCTGCTAATCGTGGGGGCAGGCCATGTGGGCATTCAGTTGGCTAAGGTGGCCCATCTCATTGGCTTTCAGGTGGCTGTGCAGGACGATCGCCCCGACTGGGCCAACGCCGAACTGTACCCCCAGGCCAGCCAGATCTTTGCGGAGCCGATCGCCGAGGCGATCGCCGCCCTGGCCCCTCACCAAAATCTCTATGCGGCCCTGGTTACCCGTGGCTACACCTACGACCTGGAAGCCCTCCAGCAGTTACTTCAGCGGCCCATCCCGTGTCAGTACATCGGTATGATTGGTAGCGAAAAGCGCGTCCGCCAGGTCTACCAGGCCCTTGAGCAGACTGGCATTCCCCCAGCAAGCCTGGTCAATATTTATGGCCCCATTGGGCTAGACATTGGAGCCCAAACCCCGGAGGAAATTGCCGTTAGCATCAGCGCTGAGCTGGTTTTGGTGCACCGGGGAGGAACAGGGCGATCGCTCTCCCAACGATTGCGCCGTTCGCTAACTCAGCCCTGAAAAGCCGAACATGCCCTGCCCCCTGGCTTACCGGATGCTACTGTCAATCCAACCAACTCCGGCTTATCCAGTTGCGGTGAATGGATGAGCGCCCTACTCCTCAGGCACCCAAACGGCCACAGAGCCAGCCGGGCAGGAAAATTCGGCCCAACCTTCAGCATTAGTAGTTACTCGTTCGCTAATGTGCTCTGTGATGTCGTAGTAGGTGCGGTTGGGCTGCCCTACCTCCATCCATTTGCGGCCATTATCGCCATTAGTCAACACTACAGCCATGCCACCGGGGTTTTCTTCAGTGCCCAGCCGCGTCCAGCCGATGGTGCTGGGATGGTCAAAATAGTCGTACTGTTCGCCAAAGGCATAGGTGCGGCGCACATATAAGAACTTGTCAATCAACCATCTGTGGCTGTCAAGCCAGATTTCGTACTCACCACCATCCCTGCCAATATCTTTATAGTGAGCCCCGTAATAATCGGCATAAAAAATGCAGGGATAGCCATCCTGACGCAGCAAAATTAGGGCGTAGGCTAACGGCTTAAACCACGGTTCTACGACGGATTCTAGCGATTGCAAGGGCTGGGAATCGTGATTATCTACCAGTGTCACAGCCAGCGCCGGTTGCTGTTGCACCAGGGTGTTATCAAAAATAGTCGTGAGGTCGTAGTCAGCACCGCATTGGCTAGCTTCACTAAAGTTGTAGTGCAAGGGCGCATCAAACAGATGAACATCGCCTCCAGTCACATCAATAAAATGATGCAATGCCTCAATTTCGTAGGACCAATATTCCCCTACGGCAAACAGTCTACGCCCGGCTTCTTGACGGCAATGCTGAAGCCACTGGGGGAAAAATCCAGCCCTAACGTGCTTAACCGCATCAAAGCGAAAACCGTCTACATCGGTTGTGTCTGCATACCAGGCTCCCCAATCTTTCAGGGCTTGACGAACTTCGTCGGATTCCATATCCAAATCGCAACCCATCAAATAGTCAAAGGCTCCTTTCTCAAGGTCTACATTTTCATCGAAGGATTTACCTTTGAATAAATAAACCGCACTGTAATCTTCATTATTGGCATCATAATCAACGGCATCAAAGTGCCACCAGTGCCATTCCATATCCGAATATTTGCCCTGCCGACCAGGAAACTTAAAATGAGTCCAGGCTTTAATCACCCGATTTTCGCCAATCACGTCATGGCGATTGTCATGGCTCACTGGCGTGGCTTCTACCTCTTCAGCCTCATCAGCCCCAACCATGTGATTAAACACAACGTCGGCATAGACCCGAATGCCAGCCTCCTTAGCGGCTTTTACGGCGTGGACGTACTCATCCTTAGTGCCATACTTAGTGCGAACGCTGCCCTTTTGATCAAACTCGCCCAAATCGTACAGGTCATACACGCTATAGCCAACGTCAAACCCTCCGGCATTGCCCTTATAGGCGGGGGGCAACCAGACAGATGTAATCCCTACTTCGGCCAGATCTTTAGCGTTTTCGGTTAGCTCGTTCCACAAGTTTCCATCGGGTTCAATGTACCAATGGAAGTATTGCATAATTACACCATTAGGCTCAGACATAGCCGGTAAACTCCGCAGTTAGAGGTAAAAATTACCCCCCAACTATGGCAGGCAGCATTGCCAGCTTCGTCTACCCTTAGAAGCATTTGCTAACCTGTGGAGCTATCTCTAAACGGTGAAACAATACTTGCCCTAGGGATGACTGCTGGCCAGAACTTTGCGGTGGTTGATATTAAACCGATCGCCGTGGGACAGCAGGTGAACCCTCAGCCCATGAATGCTCAGCGGGTCAGCGGGGGCAACGTCAGGCTCGTTGGTGTGGGTGATGTTTTCGGCGTCTACCACAGTAATGACACCTTTGCCAATAACCTGAAAGCTGCCGTCGCGTTCAAACAGGGCGCAGGTGTCTTCGTCAATGCCCAGGCCCAGGCGGTCGGGCTGCATGGCGATGGCGCTCATCAGGCGGGCCATGCGGTTGCGGTTGTGAAAGTGCTGATCAACAATCACCTCTGGCACAAAACCCAGGCCAATGGCCATATCCACCAGGGCGCGGTTGGGCGACTCGCCGCTGCCGCCGCCGGCAATCATGTGGTGGCCCATGACGGCGGCCCCGGCGCTGGTGCCACCCAGGGTAATTTCTCCCAGTTGGGCCCGCTGACGTACAGAATCGATGAGCGGGGTGTCGGCCAGTAGACCGCAGAGGCGCACCTGGTCGCCGCCGGTAATAAACACGCCGGTGCAGGGTTCTGCCAGGGTTTTCCAGGCGGGGTCTTCGCCCTGGGCGCGATCGCGAATGTCCATCACCTCAATGACTGGAGCGCCCATCGCCTCAAAAATCTGCTGGTAACGTCCAGCAATGGCCACCGGATCCCGTGACGCACAGGGAATAATGCCGATGTGAGCGGTGGCTCCACCTGACCGCTCAAAAAAGGTGTGCAAAATTTCTTTGCCGTGAACTTTATCTTCTGCACCGCCAATCGCCAGAATGGCATGCTGCTTTACAAAGGACATGGATTGACCAACCAGTAGACTCGAAATTGCGACCTGGACTCCAGTGCGGCATGATAAACAACATTGCTGCTTTAGCATCATGCCATTGTGCCGGGAGAATTGAGGCCATGACCGTTAGTATCAACGGGTCACCGCACCTGAGATTCGACGTTGTGAGCCTGTTTCCAGACTTTTTCACATCGCCGCTCCAGTCCGGCCTCATTGGCAAAGCCCTGACTCGCCAAATCGCAGAAGTTAATCTTACCAATCCCAGAGACTTTACAACGGATAAGCACCACCGGGTTGATGACGAACCCTACGGCGGCGGGGTTGGCATGGTGATGAAGCCGGATCCGATTTTTGCCGCCGTTGAGTCGCTACCCCAGTTGCCAAGGCGAGAGGTGATTTTGCTCAGCCCCCAGG
>CAYUBC010000182.1:0-2810 GCA_964442885.1 uncultured bacterium
GCCGAGGGCGTCACCTTTGTGTGCAACACCGAAGTGGGCAAAGACCTGCCCGCTGAAACCCTGCTCAACGACTTTGATGCGGTCGTGCTCTGCACCGGGGCCACCAAACCCCGCGATCTTCCCATCGAGGGTCGCGACCTCCAGGGCATTCACTTTGCCATGGAATTTCTGACCGAAAACACCCGGTCAGTCTTGGATGGCCAGCCTACCCCTGGCTATATCTCTGCCGCCGGCAAAGATGTGGTGATCATCGGCGGCGGCGACACCGGCACAGACTGTGTAGGTACCTCCATTCGCCACGGCTGCAACAGCGTCACCCAGCTGGAAATTATGCCCCAGCCGCCAGAAACGCGATCGGCGGGCAACCCCTGGCCAGAGTGGCCCAAGGTATACAAAATGGACTACGGCCAGGAAGAAGCTGCCGCCATGTTTGGAGCCGCCCCCCGTGCCTACCTGACCACCGCCACCCGGTTTGAAAGCGACGACCAGGGCCAGATAAAGGCCGTCCACACGGTGCAAATCCAGTGGGGTAAGGACGAAAACGGTCGCTTTGTGCCCCAAAACGTGCCCGGCACCGAAAGGGTGATCCCTGCCCAACTGGTGTTGTTAGCGATGGGCTTCCTTGGCCCGGAACAGCCCTTACTCGATGCTCTGGGCCTAGAACGGGATGGTCGTAGCAACGTTAAAGCCGAGCATGAGCAATACACCACCTCCATCCCCGGTGTATTTGCGGCAGGGGATTGTCGCCGGGGCCAGAGCCTGGTGGTGTGGGCGATCAACGAAGGGCGGGGGGCGGCGCGAGAGTGCGATCGCTACCTGATGGGCACCACCGAACTGCCCTAACCTGAGTTGCCCCGGCAGAGAGCTCTTGGTCTGGTTGATCGCACGGGATACGGCAACACGGGACATGGCAACGAGGATAGTTGCCAGAGACAAAACGCTTGGGAGCATCATCGGGACACCCAGACAGGCCGTAGGTGAAAGCGGTCAGGCATTACCGACAGCGTTAGGAACGATGGGGGCGCTCAGGCCGCTTGGCCAGGAGATAGCCCACGGCACCGGGGATAGTAAGGAGGGTAACTAGAATAGTCACCGAGACGCTGAGGCGGCCCGACAGCGCCCGGGCCGGTTCCAGGCCTTCCACCACAAAGCGAGCGGTGACGACCAGGGCAAACAACCCCACGGTGAGGGTGCTAAGACTGCTTAAAAACTCCCTCAGGGTGGGCAGGTGAGACTGCTGCACCTTGCGCCCCAGCAGTGCGCCCGCCAGGAACCCGGCCAGGCCTTGCGTGCCCACAAAGGTTAACCGCAGGGGCAAACCTAGCGGCTCTTTTTCCGCCGCCAGGTGACCTGCCATGACCCCGCCAATGCCCAGGATAATACCCGCGATCGCCCCCACGGCCATCCACCACAGCACCCGGTTAGACAGGTAGGCGCTGAGGACAATCAGGCTACCCAACAGTACAGACCCGGCCACGGTGGACTGGGCCATGGGTAGCTGGGTAATAATCAGCAGAGACAGCCCGCCGCCCAGCCCGGTGCCGACCATCATCCAAATCCGGTCTTGGGTTGTGGCATTACGCTGAAAGTCTTGCATAGCGGGGTATTGACGGCTTAAGGAAGGGGGACGATGGGGCCTAAACAAACGCCCTGGGGGTCTAGTTCGCCCGCTGTAGGGCAGGGGGTTGCCAGGTGCCATCGAGGGCTTCTGGCTGGGGCCAGTACAGTCGCAGGGCACATAAGAACGGCCCCTGGGGGGCGGGCAGCCAGTTGGGCTCTAGCTCGGCCCCGGGAGATTCGGGCTGAATGTAGAAGGTAAGCCCGCCATCGGCATCGCGCTTAAACTGGGGCAGCATCGGCGAGTTCAGCAGGTAGCGGTTGAGCGAATTGGCCACCAGCAAACTGGCGGGTAGTTCGTACATGGTCAGCGACCAGAAGGCATTCACCGGCGGTAGCTGATTGGCGGCAAACTGGAGGGTGTACTGATGGGCTCCACTCAGGGGCTGGCCGTCTGCATCCACGCTGTAGATGGGATACATGGCCTCCTGTTGGGAGTTGCCAAAAATCCCTAGAACCGCCGCCGCCATGCGATAGAGGTAGTTGTTCTGAAGATACTCGCGGGTGCCAAACACATCCCCGGAGGTCACTTCTTTGGCGTCGATCTGTTGCTTAAGGGCGGCTAATTCGGCCCAGGCATCGGCCATGCCCTGGGCGATCGCCCCTTGCTCATCCTCGCCCAGGGCTGACGGATCGAAGGTCATCCCCGCGCCGATATTGACCTTGGCCAAGCGTGCCATCAGCGCTTGCTCTGAGGGGTGGGTGGGGCAGAACTGCAACACAAAATTGAGGATGTTGAAAAACGTTGGCGAGGTTCGCTGCTCTTCTGGCGTTAAGGGAGGAACGAAGGCGATCGCGGGGGCGGCGGGCGGAGCGGTTTGCCCCAAAAAGGCGGAGAGGGGTTGAATCTGATATCCGGCCTGGATCTGCTTCACGTTGTCCAGATCCTCAGGGTTGAACAACTGGGTGCGGTAGATCGCCAAAATTAACTCGGTTTCCGAACGGATCACCGCTTGAATGCCATCGGGGCTGTCTCCCTGCCAGGTGGGGCCAGCAATCAAATATTGGCCGCCGCCGTTGCCCGTAGCGCGGCTGCCAATATAAGCAAAATTGAAGGTGTAAAGGTCAACCAGCTGAATGCTGAAGTAGCGCTCTGGGGGGATGGCGGGCAACGTCATGCAGTGGTGTCAGGAGGGAGACTACCAAGCGCCACCCGCGGATGGCTACGCGCGCGTGGTGAGGGTAGACCCGTC
>CAYUBC010000182.1:2820-4139 GCA_964442885.1 uncultured bacterium
TCTAGCCCCGCCATGGAATAGGGGGTGTCGGAATTGGGAGTCTGGATGGCTTTGTCCTCCGGCGTAAAGACCCGCGCGATGTTGAGCAGGTGATTCCAGGGGCCTTTGTATTCGGGGTTGTGGGTATCGACAAAGTAGGCGTGCTGAATGCGGTAGCTATCTACCATCGGGAAGCCGTAGATGTAGGCTTCCTTCACAATCTCTCGAATTTCGGTCAGGTTGTTGATAGACATGGTGGGTACTTTTAAGGGGAAACAAAAACGAGCGATCACCTTCTCAGGTGCTTGAAATATCGTGGAGGTAGGCTACTTTTAGGCCATTGGGGTCTGCCGTGTCATGATGGCCGCACCCTCCTTACCGGTCGCCGTTTTGATACAGCACTAAGGGTTAAGCTGGACTCATCGGGATTATCTAGTAGGAGGTAGGATGGGCAAAGCTTGCGTGCCCATCGGAAGATCGCCTGATGGGAGAAAATGGTGCTGTCTCAGCAAGAGACTAATAAACAAAGCTTGTGTGCCCATCGGAAGATCGCCTGATGGGCACGGGCTAGGCCCTTTACCCATCCTACCCAGAGGAACAATCTTTCCAAGAAATCTCCTAAGATTTAAGCTGAACTCATCGGGATAATCTGGTTCTATGCCAGAGAAGATACATGTACTTAGAGGCTCTCCCCACCCTCACGGGGGAAAATCGAATGGTCTTTCGTTCTCTAGAGTGGTCGGCCTTTCAGCAAATTCGCCAACTTCTGGCAGAACGCACCCAGGCCCGGTTTACCTATGACAATGGGGTTTTAGAACTTACTATGCCGCTGGAAGGCCATGAGCGCTTCGCCCGATTAATTGAACTGTTCATTCGCATTTTGGTGGTGGAGTTGGGGCTAAAAATGAAATCGATGGGGTCAACTACTCTGGCTAGGGAAGACCTGCTTAAAAGTGCAGAACCGGATAACGGCTACTACATTCAAAACTATGCTCTGGTGGCGGATCATGAGGTAGATTTGGCCCTTGATCCGCCTCCAGATTTGGTTGTTGAGGTAGACATCACCCATACAGATATTCAGAAAAACGACCTCTATGCTGGCCTGGGAGTACCGGAATTCTGGCGGTTTAATGGGCGCGAGTGGAGGATTTTTCAGCTTGTGGAGGGGCGGTATGAGGAGCGGGTGTTCTCCCCAACGTTCCCCCTAGTGACGAAGGCCGATTTCTACAGTTTTTTACAGACAGCAATAACTGATGAAGTCGCCGCAGAACTCAACTTTCGCCAGTGGGTGCGTAGTCAGAATTCTTGAAGAGCTCAGGGTTTCTGAGATCCCAGGGTTC
>CAYUBC010000182.1:4239-7476 GCA_964442885.1 uncultured bacterium
TTGAGATTCCAGGGTTCTTGAGATTCCAGGGTTCTTGAGATTCCAGGGTTCTTGAGATTCCAGGGTTCTTGAAGAACCCTGGAATCTATGAGGCCGAAGTTAGATGGGCGTGGTTGTCTTTGCCGACATCCAACTATTGTGCCGGTGAACTTGCTGCTGTGGGCGGTGTAGGTCATGGGGCTACCTTTAAGAAAACGGTGCAACAATTAAAACCGGAAGATGAAACTTAGCCGTGGGCCGTGGGCCAGCAAATCCAGCCGGCCTCGCCCCCCCTCACCGCTGTAGTCGATGTAATTCAACTGGTAGCCAGCGGAGAGGGAGGTATTGCCAGAAAACAACCACTCCACGCCCGCCGTTGCCGTTACTGCAAAGGTGCTATCCCCGGTGAAACTCAAAGCCGAAACCGATGTATCCAGCAGTACCGCTAGATAGTCTGAGGTATTCCAGCGCAACCGGCCCCGTATCACCGGCTGAAGGATGAAGTCGCTATTGGAGAGGCTTCTAGAGAAACCGACGTTGGAATTAACTGAAACATCCTGCGACAGCCAGGTGAAGCGCAAGCCGCCCATCAGGTCAAAGGTTATCGGCGGCAGGTCAAACTCGGTGAACCCGTCGCCATAGCCCGACTCTGGTTCTTCCGTAAACCGATAGGCATAGAGCAAATCAGTGCGAAACAGGTCGGCACTGGCTTCGCCCCGCAGATCCAGGGGAAACGGTAGAGGCGGGATGTTAACGCTGGTGGAGGCACCTTCCCCGGCGGAAAAGTAAGTGGCATTCACCACAAAGCCCTGATTTTCATACCAGCCTTGAAACTGCCCCAAAAGGGCCAAGTTCAGGGGCGAAAGCAGCTCCGAGAGCCCAGCATTGACATTGACGGATAAATCGCGCACCGCCAGGGTGCCAGTGGTGCTAAGCGGCAGCACCACAAAGGGCTCAAAGGAAAAGTGCCATTGAGAAGGGGAATTGCCCGCTGCCTGGGCGACCTGGGAGAAGGTCGTGGCTGGGGACTGGGTCAACTCAGGCGGTAGGGATGTGGCCATCGATCCATCGGGCCATGCCAGGGTAGCTGCACTGGTGGAAAAGGTGGTGTCATCTATGTCGCCCAAGGCAGCCGGGGTGGCCGTCATTAGCCAGGTCTCCAGGGGCTGGTCGGGCACAGAGGCCGATGGCCCAGCCACAATAGGCTCTGCCTGGGCGTGCCCTGGCCAAAGCAGTAACCCCAGCAGGGAGACAGATGCAACACCAAACCGTTGACGAGGGATAAGCATAGAGGCTTCCTTTTGGAAAATCATCGTTCACATCATAGGAGGTTTCTGATTAACGGGATGTTATCACCTGGGAGGAAGGCGCGTTCGCCCCCGATCCGTTAATAATTGGAGGGTAGAGGTGTCTTTACTGTGGGCCATTTGGGGAGAGATTGAGTATCGAGAACTTTGGCCTCATAGGTGGTGATGCCAACGTGGGATTGAGCCTTAAAACCGAAATGTAAAACTCAGGTAAGGCCCGTGAGCTGTCAAATTTAACTGGTTCGATCCGCTATCGCTTTGGAAGTCAATAAAGTTGATTTGATATCCAGCTGTGAGCGAAGTATTACCAGAAAATAGCCACTCTAGCCCGGCTAAGGCTGACCAGGAAAAGGTCAAGGAATCGCCCAAGCCAAAGCCAGAAACATCTGCATCAACTTTTAGGGCTAGATAATCTGACGTGTTCCACCGGAGCCGCCCGCGAATGACCGGTTCAACCAGCACATTGCTAAAACGTGTGTGCTCTCTCATTGGTGGTTATCCTAAGGGCTTAATCCAGTAGCTCTGCGGCAATAATTTCGCCGTTTCGGCCTATGCCTAGGTTGAGTTCCTCACCCCTGCGATTAAGTCCAATTTCAGCAGGGGTGCTAAATACCACAATCCAACCCTCTGCTTCCAGGGTGGCTAGGGTGGAGCTGGCCTCGGTACCCAGCAGGTTTTGGGGGAAGACCGCCACGGGTTCTGCCGGGGCAATGCCTAGATAGGCGCGTACATAATCGTTGATAACCTGGCGCTGGTCTTCTGTTCACACGGCGCGAATGGCTAGATTGCGCTGAAATACCAGGTTATCGACCGCTTGCTCAGTGGCTACGACGTTGTTGTGAGCTTCAACTAAGGCCAGGTCGGCGGTGGTGGGCACCAGCAGGTCATTCATAACTGTCAGAGCGGCCAGGTAGTCGGCAATGGCGGCCTCAATTTGGGGGGCATAGGCATCAAAAATTGCGGCGATGTCGGCAATCTGCTCGTCGGTGAGATGGTCAATCTCCAGATCTGCCGGTGCGCTGGGCTGCTCGTCTAACTCGGTTAACGCCTCTGAACTGGTGGCCTGGGTTAGGTAAACCAGGGTCAGGGTAGACTGGTGAGTCTCCGCTTCGGCAGACTGGGCCAGAGCCGGAACTGCAACTGCTCCTACCAGACCCGCCGACACCATAATCCCCGAAGCCAGGTTGAACAGAAACTCCTCAAATACAGACATTCTCATTCCTCTTGTTTATGAACGTGACCATTAAGGCAAATTGCGCTAGTGCCGCTATGCGGAGTGCAAAAGGCAAAATTCAAAGTGAAAAATTCTTAGGGCATTGGTGTTTCAAGCGTCCTGAACGGTAGGCTTTTTTGCCGTGGTGTACTAGCTCCATCGTGGGTCAATATCCTACCTCTACCCTCCTGGGGCAGCATCGTGAGCGGTAGCGGCCAGCGCATAGCGTTTTTGGTACACATGGCTGTAAATGCTTCCGGCAATGCCGGAGATCAGTGCGTAGACCACCAGGGTGACTAAAATGTCATGCTCGGCCGTGGGGAAGTTAAGCTTCACCAGCACCAGCGCCAGGCCCGTATTGCGGGTGGCGTTAGAGATGGCGATGGTCTGTCGAGCGACCGGGTCTGGCCCTGCTAGCAGGTGTCCAGCCAGCAGTGCTACTGCCGCCATCAGGCTAACAGCCAGCACTGGCAGCAGCCGCGCTTTGAGCACTAAGGGCAACCCCACCACCAGTACCAGCAGCAGTACTCCCACCAGCATGGCTGTGCTAATGCGGCTGAGGGGATCATTAAACTCTTCGGCCAGTTCAGGAAGCCACTGACTTAGAGCCGCCCCAACCAGCAGGGGAATAAACTGCACGACCATAATTTGCTTGAATAGGGTCGCCAACGATACTGAGGCGTCGTTAGGGTACAGTGCTGCTAAAACGCTCAACCACAGCGGTACTAGCACAACGGA
>CAYUBC010000183.1:0-7465 GCA_964442885.1 uncultured bacterium
ACCACCGACTTTATGGAGCAGGAGCAAGAACGGGGGATTACTATCCAGTCGGCAGCAACCTCCTGCTTCTGGAAAGAGCACCAGTTCAATATTATTGACACCCCTGGCCACGTTGACTTCACCATTGAGGTGTATCGTTCGCTCAAAGTGCTGGATGGCGGCATTGGTGTGTTCTGTGGGTCTGGCGGGGTAGAGCCCCAGTCGGAAACCAACTGGCGCTACGCTAACGATTCCAAGGTGGCGCGGATTATCTACGTTAACAAGCTGGATCGGATTGGGGCCGACTTCTACCGCGTCGTCAAGCAGGTAGAAGCGGTTTTGGCGGCTAAGCCCCTGGTGATGGTGCTGCCCGTTGGTACCGAAAACGACTTCGTCGGTGTGGTCGATTTGCTCACCCGCAAAGCCTGGATTTGGGATGACTCTGGTGATCCTGAAAAATACGAAATTCAGGACGTGCCCGAAGACATGGCCGATAAGGTCGAGGAGTATCGCGAAGCCCTGATTGAACTGGCCGTTGAGCAAGACGAAGAAATCCTCGAAAAGTATCTGGAAGGCGAAGAACTCACCATTGATGAAATCAAGTCCTGCATTCGCAAGGGCACCCGTGAGCTATCCTTCTTCCCCACCTACTGCGGCTCGTCCTTTAAAAACAAGGGCGTGCAACTGGTGCTGGATGCCGTGGTGGACTACCTGCCCAACCCGTTAGAAGTGCCTCCCCAACCGGAAATTGACCTGGAAGGTAATCCTACGGGTGGCTTTGCCTATGTGGATCCAGAAAAACCCCTGCGGGCCTTGGCGTTCAAGATCATGGACGACCGCTTCGGGGCGCTCACCTTCACTCGCCTGTATTCTGGTCATGTGAAGAAGGGCGATACCATCCTCGATACCGCCACCGGCAAAACCGAGCGGGTCAGCCGCATTGTCGAAATGCACGCCAACGACCGGGAGGAAATCGAAGAAGCCCAGGCTGGCGACATCGTAGCCCTAATTGGCATGAAGAATGTCCAAACTGGGCACACCCTCTGCGATCCTAAACAGCCTGCTACGCTGGAACCGATGGTTTTCCCGGATCCCGTAATTTCCATCGCCGTGTCACCCAAGAAAAAGGGCGACAACGAGAAGATGGGTATGGCTCTCAGCAAAATGGTGCAGGAAGATCCCTCCTTCCAGGTGGAAACCGACGAAGAGAGCGGTGAGGTCATCCTCAAGGGGATGGGCGAACTGCACCTGGACATTAAAGTGGATATCCTCAAGCGTACCCACAGCGTCGAGGTGGAAGTGGGCAAGCCCCAGGTGGCCTACCGCGAATCCATTACCCGCGTCCTGCAAGACAGCTACACCCACAAGAAACAGTCGGGTGGGTCTGGCCAATACGGCAAGATCGACTACACTGTCGAGCCGGGTGAAGTGGGCAGCGGCTTTGTGTTTGAGTCCAAGGTAACTGGCGGTAACGTGCCCCGCGAATTCTGGCCAGCGGTGCAAAAGGGCTTTGAAACCAGTATCGACAGGGGGCCACTGGCGGGCTATCCCGTGGTGGATCTGAAGGTGACTCTCACCGATGGTGGGTTCCACCCCGTAGACTCCTCGGCCATCGCCTTTGAGATCGCGGCTAAGGCGGCCTATCGTCAATCCCTGCCTAAGGCTGGCCCGCAATTGCTGGAGCCGGTGATGAAAGTGGATGTCTTCACCCCCGAAGACTACATGGGCGATGTTATCGGCGACCTCAACCGCCGCCGGGGTATGATTAAGTCCCAAGACCCCACCCTCACCGGGGTACGGGTCAAGGCCGATGTGCCCCTGAGCGAAATGTTCGGCTACATTGGCGACCTGCGGACAATGACCTCCGGTCGGGGTCAGTTTTCCATGGAGTTCTCCCACTACTCTCCCTGCCCCAGCAACGTGGCGGAAGAGGTGATAAAAGAAGCCAAGGAACGCCAGGCGGCCTCCTAAGCGAGCGATGACGGCGGTTGGAGATTTCTCCAACCGCCATTGGATTCTCCGGAAACAATCGCGCTCCAGCCCGTCTAGGACTGGGGCTTTTTTAAGGCCTCTCATGGGGGCTAGTTGGCCGGATTGATGGGACACTCAACGGCAGCAACCCACCTGGGGCGGCGGACCAAACCACAGCCCTCATGGATCGGGTCTAGAATAACCTGTAGAGCAGCCTGGAATTGCGCCTGAGTTGGTCAAATTTGGAACCAAACGCTAAGATTCAGCATCTTAGACTCTACTAGCTCCTGATGGCTGAATTTTTTGAGGAATCAATGGCTTACTTTCTATGGCTAGCCAATATTCCCTTAGCAAGATGCTAAACTCTAAAGAAATCATGGGTAGCTTTTAGTACGTTAATAACCAGGGTCTTAGGGCATGAAAGCCCGATTTTAATGACTTTTCATGCATTACTCACCTAAGGCTTTAGTCAATTGGCTACAGCAGGGCGTCTACACCATCTCTCCAGATACCTGACTATCGCTTCACGACTCTGTGCAGCTCTTAACGAGGATAACCAGATTGACTCAGGGGATCTGTTTGATTTCTGTGGACTCGCTTACTCAACTGCTCTACGACGAGCTTAAAGTCAAGACCGGAGCCCCGGATCGGGTGTGTTGGGCGGTAGCCCGGCGCATTGGTCAGGAAGTGCAACGCATTTGTAGCGAGAGCGATCGCATCCAGTCCTCCGGCGAGGTGGGCACCTGGGCTAAATCCCTGGGCAAACACCGGATTGAGCAGTGCCTGCGCTACTACAACCTGGGCTCGCGCCAGGGGCGGGTGGAGCTTCACAGCACCCTTAGCGCCATTGTCTACCGCTACATTACGCCGCCCCAGGTGCAAACCAGCTACCAGGCGCGGCTGAATCTCATTGAAGACTTTCTCCAGGGGTTCTATGTCGAAGCTCTGAGTGCCTTTCGCCGCGAAAATCGGCTACCAGACCAGTACCAGCCCCGCACCCTGCTGGAGTTGGCAGAGTTTATGGCCTTTTCGGAGCGCTACGGCAAGCGTCGCATCCCATTGCCAGGGCACCGCAGTCAGCAATTGATTATTCTCAGGGCGCAAACCTTTTCCAAGCAGCAGCCGCCGGAACTGGCCATCGACATTGAGCAAGCCACCGACTACGGCAACGACAGTGACGATACTCGGCCCGCCGCCTCCCATCAGCGGGTGCGCGAAGAGATGATTGCCCAAACCGATGAGCTACCGGAAAACTCTCTACGGGGGGAGGTGGTTGAGAAATTGCTGGCCTACCTTAAAGACCGGAACCAGACCGAATGCGCCGATTACTTTACCCTGCGCCTGCTTGACCTACCCACCCACGAAATTGAGGCCCTGCTCAATCTCACCCCTCGCCAGCGCGACTACTTGCAGCAGCGGTTCAAATACCATCTGCTGCGATTTGCTCTCTCCCATCACTGGGAACTGGTTCACGAGTGGCTAGGCGTAGGGTTGGAGAGCAATTTGGGCCTAACGCCGCAGCAGTGGCAGCAGTGGCAGCAGACCTTAAATTCCAAACAGGTTAAAATGTTGGGCTTAAAACAGCAGGGGGTAAGTGATGCCGAAGCCGCTAAAATTTTGGGGTTAACCAGCACTCAGTTCCATAAGCAGTGGACTAAGTTGCTAGAGCAAGCCTGGGAAATTCGTAACCTTTAGTATCCGGACAGACTGGTTCAGGCCATGAATAGAGACTCAGATATCACAAAAGACATCCTCCTGAGACTGTTGCTTGAATCAGGCTTAGAGGATGCCTCTCGATCAGGAGACCGTCATCTTACCGATCCCACACGGCCAGAGCCATCTCGCCCCCATGCTTTTAGCCCAAGGGATGAGGCCCCCAATACTCACCCTCTGGATCGTTCTGGCCCCGATGCTCAATGGTTCCCGGATACCTTATCGGTTCAGGAAGGTATTGAGTATCCAATCGGTGCAGACCCTAATGCTATTTTTAACCCTGGAGATCTTCCTGCTGTGCAAACTCACTTTGAAGCCCTTCTAAAGCGCTGTCTTGAGCAAGAAATTGCCCATCGTCCGCCGCTTTTTCCCTGGGAGAAAGGATTACAAGACTACCCTGATGTGCTGAACCCTGAGTCTGGCTTTGCCTCTATCTGGTTAGACCACCTCAAAAACCTTGAGGTTCCTGGCGATTTACCCGAAGAGGTTTTGAGCGAACTCCTCAGCCAGTGTCAGCGGGTGGCCGAGCAAACGCTACAAATTGGCCGACGCCTGGTCAACGCGGTGGAACCGCTTTTTCCAGACCAACTCCAAACCCTAGACTATGTGGCCAGTTTGGTATCTCGGCCTGCCTATCGTTCGGCCCAGGCCCAAACCCTAGAGCGGTTAGATTACTCTGCAGCCTCCAACCAGCAGCAAGTAGCGTTGGCCATGCTGGCCGCCCAGAGCCTATTCGATGCGCTGTCTCTAACGGTATCCGTCGCTACTCCGACTGATACACGCACCTGGCAAACTGCTAACGGCTACCTAACGGTGACAGCTACCTATCTAGCGACTAACCAGCTAGAGGTACGAGTTAACCTACCCCAGGCTGGCTCTGTTGTACTCACAGACAACGGTCACACCATCAGCGCTGAGCGGTCTACTCCCGGCGACCTGCCCCTGTCTCTGGAAGCCCCCCCCAGGCAAACCCCTTACACGCTGGCGGTGACATTAACCGAGGATACCACCATGCCGCTGCAGTTTCAGATCATGGTTGAAGCCGCCTAGCCCATGTACGGAGACGCCTGAGATTGTCTCCATCCTGTAGCTTAATCTGATGCATTACGGTGCAGAGATTTGGATTTTACGGCAAGCTATGTTTGCCGTAAAATCCTCCCTGCGCCTTGGTTGCCCAGCCCCCATACGCCCCAAGATAAACAGGAGCCAGCTGGATAGCTGGCTCCTGTTCAGGTTTGACGAAGCCTGGACTAGGGTTACGTCCAACCAGCGCGGTCGGTAATCCGCAGAGCTTCGGGGTTGTTGCGGCCAAACACTGCCGCATTCAGGGAGTCGGCCTTGAATTCGCCGAAACCAGCGACCACAGAGTCTACCGCCACACCGTCAACAACGGGATATTCGTTGTTGCTGCGGGCAAAAATTTCCTGGGCTTCGGGGCTAGCCAAGTATTCCAGGAACTGAATAGCAGCTTCGGCGTTAGGAGCCGTTTTCACCACACCCGCGCCACTAATGTTGACGTGGGTGCCGCGATCCTCCTGGTTGGGGAAGAAAACCCCAATGGCCTCGGCGACAGCCTGATCTTCGGGCTTGTCGGACTTGGCCAACCGGGCCAGGTAGTAGGTGTTGGAAATAGCAATATCGCCCAGACCAGCCGCGACGGCCTTAATTTGGTCAGTATCACCACCTTCTGGATTGCGGGCAAAGTTAGCGACTAGCCCTTGGGCCCAAGCTTCAGTCGCCTCAGCACCGTGGGCCGCAATAATCGACCCCACCCACGACTGACTGTAAATATTAGTGGAACTGCGGGTCAGGAACCGGCCTTGCCATTTTGGATCCACCAGGTCTTCGTAGGTAGATAGCTCAGACGGGTTGACTACGGCCTTGTTGTACATAATCACCCGCGCCCGCTTGGTTAGACCAAACCAGAGCCCATCGGGATGGCGCAGGTTTTCGGGGATAGCCTCCGTCAGCACCGCCGCCGACACCGGCTGGAAAATCCCTTCCTGCTCGGCTCGCCAGAGGCGACCGGCATCAACCGTCATCAAAACATCGGCGGGGCTGTTTTGCCCCTCGCTCTTAATCCGCTCAATCAGCTGATCGGCCTCAGCCTCTACAACATTGACTCGAATGCCAGTGGCTTCCCGAAATCCCTCATAGAGCTCATCATCCGCATCATAGTGACGAGATGAGTAGAGATTCACGGTTTGCCCACGGTTGCGACCAAACTGGGCCATCACAGGGCGCTGCCTCAGCTGTCCCAGCGCTACCGCAGTTGTGGCTGCACCAGCCCCTAAAAACGCACGTCTTCCTAATTTCATTGGGCATTACCTCTATCCAATCATGGTCGCCCCAGGGAATAATTTCCCAGGCGTTGAAGATCCACTCTGCATTGTACCGCTATTGGGATATTTTCTTGATAAGAAAAACTCTGTGTGCCCGCTAGGTAGTGAAGAGTAGCATCAGGTTGCTGCCATTCCAACGGTTTTGAAAGGCTAAAGATCTACCAAAATGGCAGAATTAGCTGGATCTGGCTTAACAAGGCATCAATCTTAGTTTATCCTAAGGTGAATATCTCCTAACTACCTGGCCCAACTTACTGCCAGAACTTTTTGATAGTGACAGTTCGCGTTACACCTCCCCTATCATCCATGACTGGCCATCCTCCTCAACGGCCCAGCCGCTGGTTGTCCTACTCCGGGCTAGGCAGTCTGTGTTTGGTGGTATCGGTGGGGGCTCACGTCGCATTGCTTGGCATTTCTCTACCCGACCTCCGGCAGGAGGTAAACGCCCCTATCCCAGAGACCGATCCTCTTACCGACGTAGCGGTTACTGTCATCCCCAAGGTAGAGCCGCAGCCCCAACTGGATTCGGCAGCTTTAGTTCCCCCTGCCCCTGAAGCCACCTCCCCAGTAACGCCCGCGGCCCCCCAGCCTGCAACGGTTCCTTCCCTGGCACCATCACCACCCTCTACCCAGCCCGACCCAGCCCCAGAGACCCCTGCCCCGGCGGTTGAGTCGCCTGTGGTCAAACCTTTTACCCCGCCACCGCCCCTAGAGCCCGATGCCCCTGCGGCCTTTGCCGACTTTCCCCACCTGGAGGGGGCCATGGTGGCTTGCCCAGAGACTGGTAATTGCTGGCAAAGCCCGGTGAGTAGTTGGCGTTCAGCCACGACCAACCTGCGAAATCGCCTGGAAGCCCAGGGCTACACTGTCGATAACATTACTGGCGAAGTGCTCTCTACCGAAACCGGCGTGCGGGTTTACGCCGTCACCAAAGCCGGAGAAGACACCTACTACCTGAACCTGGTTTCCATTAGTACCGGTATTCTCTACAGCATGACCCCTGAACCAATCACCATGGAGCAGGTTGAAGCCCTCTGGGGTTCCTAGGCGTGGGCTGGCTCTAAGTGTTGAGCAAAACGATTTATTGACCAAAACTATCACCTAGGCCGAGTTCTCTAGGGGCTGTCATCAGTTAGTCGCTGATGGCTCAGAAATCAACGGTCACAGCCCCTAGCCTGGTTATTGGGGCGGGTGTGGCAGCGCTGATAACAAAAGGCTTCTGGCCGTAATTGATGACACGCCCTAGGGACTTGTTTAGCCAGGGTACTGAGGTGTGGCCATCACCAGCAGGATAAATACTTGGCGAGCCATGGCCAGTTTTTTGTAGTGAGCAACACCTAAATCCTTGGCATGGAAGGCTTAAGCCAGGGGAATAACCCGCCAACGGTCGCAAAACCTTAGAAAAATCGTAACTACTCAGGCTGTGGTAGGGGTGATTTAGGAATACCCGAAAACAGGTC
>CAYUBC010000184.1:0-7337 GCA_964442885.1 uncultured bacterium
AAACCTGCTACGGCGAAGCCGCCGCGTCCTACACCCCCATCACCACCTGGGTGAAAGCGGCTGCGCCATTCATCCTCAGCCTGCGCCCTGAGGACAATGGGCGGGCATTAACCGTAGCAGGTGGGTAAGAGGGCTACAGGGTGAGGCCGGGAGGCAGCAAACTGGCACTGGCCTAAAAATTTATAAAGTCCGTCGGGCGGCTGGGTTCTCCCTTAACTGACCAAGCCATGCTCCAGGGCAAACCGCACCAACTCCGTGCGGCTATTGGTGCCCGTTTTGCTGAATAAGCGGCTGACATACTTCTCCACGTTGCGCACGCTGGTATCGAGGCGACTGGCAATTTCCTTATTCATCAAGCCCTCGGCTACCAGATCCAGCACGCTTTGTTCACGAGGCGTTAAATCCAGGCGAAGGTCTGAGGTGAGCTTCGTCATCCCCCCTTTCTGGGTCAGCATGGCTTTGATTTCCTCAATCTGGCGAGCCATGACCGCAATGTCGGGCAAATCTCCGGCCTCTGGGGTTTGGGCGGCCCGCCGTTCAATTAAATTGCTCACTACGGCAACTAGCTCTTCCGGGTCAAAGGGCTTGGAGAGATAGGCATCGCAACCTGAGTTGTAGCCCTGGATGCGGTCTTTGGTCATGCCCCGCGCCGTCAAAAACACCACCGGCAGACTCTTGAATCGCACATCTTCGCGCACCTGGGCCAGAAAAGCGTGGCCATCTACCTGGGGCATCATGATGTCAGAAATCAACACATCGGGGGTATCCTGCTGCAGCAGTGTCCAGCCTTCCTGGGCATTACTGGCCGTTCTTACGGTGAAGCCGCTGTCTTCCAGGTAAGCTTGCACGGCTTCTCGCAAACCGGGCTCATCATCAACTAGTAGGATATTTCCGGCGTGTTCAGACATGGCACTCGCTCAGAGGTTGATTGGGGGGTACAGAATTAATGCTCACTGTAACCTGGAATGACCAGAATCGCGCTGGCTAGGAGAGTAGAAATATCCTCCTATTCCCTAGGGAATGACCGGCAAAAACCTGGAGATGTTCGCTACAGTAAAGGCACGATTAGGCATCAGTTAATGTCAGGCACGATTCGGGTAGCGCGGCCATACTGTCAAGAGGGGAGAAAATGAGCCAGTTTCCAAAACAGTGGGGATGGATAGCTGCCGCCCTGATGGTTGGGGGTGGGGCCGGGTGGATAGGTCACTATTATGTGAATCAGCTGTTGCCCACAGGCGCTCAAGAAAACTCTAATCCATCTCCCTCAACGGTAACGGCTTTAGCCACCGTGGTTGAGCCTGACGTGGATGTGCAGGAGGCAAGGCCAACCCCGATGGCGGCGTCAAACTTTATTGCCGCTGCGGTAGAAGCCGTGGGCCCAACGGTGGTACGCATTGATGCCGAGCGTTCGGTATCGCAGATTAGCCCTGATACGTTTGAAAATCCCCTATTTCGCCGCTTTTTTGGGGATGAGATGCCGCCCTCCATGGCTCCTGATCGTTTTGAGCATGGTACAGGCTCTGGCTTCATTTTGGATGCTAATGGGCGGATTTTGACCAATGCCCATGTGGTGGATGGCACTAAGACCGTTAAAGTTACCCTGCGCGATGGGCGCACCTTTGAGGGCAAGGTGGTAGGGGCCGACTCGGTAACAGATGTGGCCGTGGTTAAAATTGACGCCGCCGACTTACCCACGGTGCGGTTGGGCAGTACCGAAAATCTATCCCCGGGGCAGTGGGCGATCGCCATTGGTAACCCCCTGGGGCTAGATAACACTGTCACCGCTGGCATCATTAGCGCCATTGGCCGCACCAGCAACCAGGTCGGCATTCCCGATAAGCGGGTGCAGTTCATTCAAACCGATGCGGCCATTAACCCCGGTAACTCCGGCGGCCCTCTGCTTAACGACCGGGGCGAAGTGATTGGCATGAACACCGCCATTCGCGCCAATGCCCAGGGGCTCGGTTTTGCCATCCCCATTGAAACGGCCAAGCGCATTGCCGACGAACTCTTTGCCACCGGCGAAGTGCAGCATCCCTACTTGGGCATTCAAATGGTGGAATTGACGCCCGAAACCATTAAAGAGATCAATGAAGAGCAGGGACTGCGGCTCAAGGCTGATGAGTCGGGCGTGTTGATTGTGCGCGTACTGGAGAATAGCCCAGCCGAGGTAGCAGGGCTTGAACCTGGTGATGTAATTCAGGCCATCAACGATACTGCCGTTACCACACCCACGGAGGTGCAGGCTCAGGTCGAGCGCAGCCGCATTGGCGAAGCGCTGCGCATTAAGCTGCACCGCGACGGCACCGATGAGGACGTGGAAGTAAAGCCAGCGGCCTTACCGGCGGAGCTACGGTAAACGCTGGCGGGCTTGCTGAAACTTGAGACTTGATGATTGAGACTTGATAGCTGCCTTAGCCAGCTAAGGCTAGATGTACGACCCTATAAAGATGGAACTCATTGCGGGCTAAACCGTCCCAGTAAGGCTGATCTGGATTGAAGCCAGGTTGCTTAAGAATGGTCTCAAAGGCTGCTTGACTCTCCCATTGCCCATAATTAAACATACGGGTGCCGTCTAAACTGCGATGAAACGTGGCGGACACTAGCCCTGGCGTGTCGTTCATCGCTCGTTCTAGTTCGGTGGTTGTACGTTTGACCATTCAATCAAAGCCGTCTGATGGCGTTCTGCAACCGTAAATAAATCTAGCCCAACCATAGCTTGGTTGGTCTGGTCAATTGTTATCCTGGTCATGGTTTTTCCCAAAGGTTAATCAATCCGAAACTCATCAAATTTAATCACCTCAGAGTCAGGCTGGCGGGTATCAAAGTAGTAGCTACTCACCGTGCCACTGCCGGTGTCTAGAATGCTGAAGGCAGTAATGTCGTTGCTGGCCAGGTAGGGTAGGGGTTGACCGGCCTCGTCGGTCATGGGAGCGGCCAGAGTCGGCATGACTGGTTCTAACCCGTTAGGATCCCCCTGGGCTACATAGTATTGGGCCGTAAACCCGCCCAGAGCCTTGGTACCTTCAGGAGGTGGCACCGGACGAGACTCGCTTTTCCAAAATGCCCCGTAGGAATTACCAACGTTGGAAGTTTCCAGGTAGTTTGTCCCTCCAGGCCCAATGAAACGATTCCACAGGTGAGAGTGACCGTAGAAAACCAAATCTACCCCAGCGGACTCCAGCAAGGGCACCAGGTCGCGGGCAATGTAGTCAGCCTCGATGGGGTATTCGTAACGCACGGCCTTGAGGCTGCCATCGGGGTTGCGATCGTACACGGGCACAGGCTTGGTAAAGGCAGGCACGATGTTATCCCCCAGGGTGTGGGGCGGGTGGTGCAGCATCACCACCTTATACCTGGCGTTGCGGAAGGCATCGCTGGCCAGTTCCTGCTCTAGCCACTGATATTGAAGACTGCCCCGCTCAATGGGCTCAAAAATATGCTGACCGTAGCCCCAGTTTTCCGGCGTGTTCAGGTCGGCCTCGCGCTCCTGATAGCGCCCCCGGGCGGTAGGTGATAGGCTATGAGGTCGCCAAATTTGGGTGACGTAGAGGCTGACCAGGCGAATATCCCCAAAGCTGAGGGCGTAGTAGCGGGAGGTGGTTTCGGGCTGGTCGGGGTTGGGCACCAGACTGGGCGGCAGGCTGAAGATCTCCTCATAGGTGTCGCTATTGAAGGAGTTTTCAATAATCCAGCGGCGGCGGGCAGCAGGGTCGCCATTGGGGTTAAACAACTCAGCATTAGCGTCGTAATGGCGGATCGCTATTTCCCTCGGATGGGGTTGGTTATATTGATCATTCAAGGGTGCCGTTTGGGAAAAGCGGCCCATCACCTCATGGTTGCCCAGGGCCGGAAAGAGCGGGGCATGTTGAATGATTTCCCCGCCCCGGTAGCGAGTAATCTGGCCCTCGCGCTCCAGGGGGAAGCCGGCGCGCCCTTGCAGGCAGGGGAAGAAGCCGTTGCCGCGACTATCGTCAAACCACTCGGAGGCGCGATCAGGAATATTCACCAAATCCCCAGCTAAAAAGACGGCATCTACCTGACCCATGGTTTCTGTAACCTTTTGCAGGTTAGTTGCCGTCATCGGCATATTCTGGTGGTCTGAGGTGAGCAAAATTTTGAGGGGCTGACCTGGTGACGGTGCCGCCGCCAGAGTAAAGATTTGGCTTTCAACCAAGGCACCCTCTGGTGAGATGCTAACCACCTGATACGGCACTCGCTGCCCAGGGGTTAACCCGGTAATGGCAGCCTGGTGTCGCCAGAGCGGGCGGGGAACCACCCCCTTCAAATCCTTAAAGTCTGGATGGTTGATGCGAGACTTGTCATCTTCGCGGGTGCGACTGAGCTGAGTTGTGATGGCGGCCACCTGGTTAGGCCAGTTCCCCGAAACAGTCTCTGGCCTTTGCCCTGGCCTACCCCAGCGCACACCATGCCCCTCCCCCTCAAACTCCGTAAACCAAACCACCTGAACAGAATCAGGCGTAGGGTATTGCAGAAATGGATCGGTCAAAAGCTGGCTAGACACAACGGCTGGCTCCTCGGTTGGCAATAAGGACGACACTCGTGGTTCTAAGGCAATCAGCAGAATGGCCGTAGTAACCAGCAAAAAGCCTGAAATGATTATGGTTAAGTCTTCTCGCCGCATACCAAGCCTGATTTGGTAACGCTCCCTAGCCTAGAGTAGCGGCAAATTAGCAACAGTAGAAAAACTGTCTGCCCACCGCCAACACTTAACCGAGATTATGCCAGCTTAGAGAGAATTATCTTCTACCATAGGCGGGGAAACAGACGGAGACTATGGCCACACCTGTGCAGTCTAATTCGTGGCGTTGGCTGTCGCGATGGCAGAGCGGCGGCGTGCTGGTGCTGGCCTCCTTGGGGCTGCACGGGCTGCTGCTCGGCATGCCCATGCCCAGGGCCACTCAGCCAGAGGAACCCGTAACGCTGCTCCTCCCGGCAGACACCACAGCGCCGATTGATGTTGTGCGGATTCCCGTGGCTAAGACAACGGTGCCCCCGGCTCCGGAACCAGACTTGTCTGCCCAGCCATCCCAGTCCCAGGCGGCCCCAACCCTTAGGGCTGAGGCTGAACCGCCTACCAATCCACAACATTCCCCACCGCCTGAGCCCAGCGCAGAGGCTTCAGCAGACCCCGCCCCGCCCCCGCCGCCAGAGTCAGCTCCCGAAGACATTTCCCCAGGGCTGGTCTATAACAACCAGGTGAAAACCCTGCGGACTGATACCCAGAGCTTCTTGGAGTGGTACAGCAGCCAGGACTGGGGCACCAACCCCGACCAAATACCGTTGCCTGGCCCTAAGGAGCTAGCGCCGCTGCAGGTGAGTTACACGCTATCGCAGTGCCTGGTTCCCCCGCCTGCTCCTGGGCGGCTAGAGGTGATTGTGGCCGCCAACGGCGCATTGACGAGAGCGCCCCGTTTGTTAGCTACCACGGGCTACGATGATCTTGACGGGTTGGCCATAGAACAGGCCACCCAGCAAAATTTCGCAGAGGCCGCCAATGCTGCGGTGCCCAACCCAACGGTTTACTGGCTGCCGGTAGACGTTCGCTACGATGGGGCCAATTGTCAGCCCTAGGGGTAGCCTACCCTGGCCGTTGCGCCGCAGAAACCGGATTTCTAGCCTTGAAGCCCACGTCGATGGCTGCTCAGTCGGCTAGATGCACCCGGCCAGAGCGGATAAAGTCAAACACTTGGTTAATGTGGTGGCGCTCTGTGGCGGTCAGAGAAGAGCTCGCTAACATGGCCGCCACTAGCTTGAGATAGTCGCGGCGATGCAGCACCCCCTGACTGAGGGCATTGGTAACTAGCGTTTCGATGTTGGATGGCAAACTAGGGGAACCAGATAACATCATAGGAACAGATGTATGGAGAAAGTGACGATTTTGAGGTTAGGCAGGCCCTTAGGAAGAGCAATTGCAGCCCTGACTAATGTAACAGAGGCTACGAAATTGACCTGTCTATCCTTATCATGCCTGACGCCTCAGTCCGTAGAGGGTCAGACCCCCTAAAGATTAAGTGAATCTGTATTAAAGCCTGGTAAAGCTGGCGATGGGACAGTGGAACTACGGATCTTTGGCCAAACCGGCTCCAGGGGCTAAACCGGCTCCAGGGCAAAAAAGTCAGAGAAGATTTTTTCGCCCACGTCATTGAGGCGAATCTGGAGGTCGTCCAAAAACTCGTGTAGCCCGCGCTGGGTGATTTCATCGATGGTGAGGTAGTCAAGCTCAGACCGCAGGCGACCCAGGGCGCGATCGCTGTCGGTGCGCCAGGTGCCCGCCGGAGTGCCAGAAATTTGGTGCAGCGAGTCCTCCGCCTGCATCAAACAAAACTGAATTGACCGGGGAAACTCCCGGTTAAGAATCAAAAATTCTGTCACCCCGCGAGGCGTAATTCGGTGCTGGCGCTTGCGATACATTTCGTAGGCACTGGCCGATTTCAGCAGGGCAATCCACTGTAAATCGTCCAGGGGCGACCCCACATCGGTAACCGACGGCAGCAGAATGTAGTACTTCACATCCAAAATTCGCCCGGTCTTGTCGGCCCGCTCTAGCAGCCGCCCCAGGCGGCCAAAGTGCCAACCCTCGTTGTGGGCCATCGTGGCATCCATTACCCCAGCAAACAGGTGGCTGGCCATTTTCACCTCTGGGAAGAAGTTGTGCAGCTCTGAGAGCAGCCCCACATCCGCCGCTTCATTGACCATCAGGTAAAAATCGTTGACCTGTTCCCACATTTCTGAGGAAATCACCTCCCGTACCGAGCGGGCATTTTCCCGCGCCGATCTCAGGCAGGAAATGATTGAATTGGGATACTCCCGATCAAAGGTCAGAAACTTCAAAATATTGTCGGCGGTGGGTTCACCATAGCGCTCTCTAAACAGGTCTTGATCGCCGGTCGTAATCACAACCGGCTCCCACTGTTGCTCCATCCCCAGGGGCGCATCTAGCAACAGGTTGAGGTTAACATCCACAAAACGAGCCACGTTTTCGGCCCGCTCAACGTAGCGGTTTAACCAGTAAATGGAGTCGGCAACGCGGCTGAGCATGGGGGTGAGGGGGCTAAGGGTAAAGAGTATAAAGAATGAAGGGAGATAGCGAGAGGAATAGCAGAGGTTTAGGCATTCTAGAAATCTGTAGAGACTGAGTGGCGTACCGTATAGATGATGCCAGGATCAAATCAACTCTGCATTTGTAGCTGTGCATTGGGGTTAACAGAGTTGACTACCCAGGTATCTTTGCTGCCGCCGCCCTGGGACGAGTTAACCACCAGCGAGCCCCGCTTGAGCGCCACGCGAGTGAGGCCACCGGGGTTGACGTAGAT
>CAYUBC010000185.1:0-7305 GCA_964442885.1 uncultured bacterium
TGGGGCAGGTGGTGCAGTCGCTGCGGGCCACCTTTGGGGCACAGGTATCGGCCAATGGCGAACAACTAATTTTGGTAGACGAGATCGGTACCCCCATTCGCGGCGAAAGCCTGACGGCGCTGATGACCCACCTGATGCTGACCTGCCACCCACGGGGTACGGTGGTGGTGCCGGTGCAGGCCTCTGGGGCCATCGAGGTTATTGCCCGCCGCCACGATGGCCACGTTGTTCGCACCAAGGCCAACCCCACCGCCCTGATGCAAGCCTGCCAGGCCAACCCTAACGTAGTGCTGGGGGGCAGCGGCGAAATGGGATTTATTTTCCCTGAACTGCACCCCGGCTTTGATGCCATGTTCTGCATCGCCAAGCTAATTGAAATGTTGACCCTACAGGCGCGATCGCTGGGCCAAATTTGGGCCGACCTACCCCGCGTAGCCCACCGCAGCCAAACTCTGCGCTGCCCCTGGACGGTGAAAGGGGCGCTGATGCGTCATCTGGTTGAAGTTACCCCGCCTGAACGTCTAGAACTGATTGATGGCGTTAAGATTTTAGGAGATAATCCCAACGATTGGATTTTAGTGCTGCCCGATGCCGGCGAACCCCTGGTGCATCTATTTGCCAACAGCGAAAATCGCGACTGGCTGGATCGCACCCTGGGCCATTACCAACGCCAGGTGCAGCACTTTATTGCACAAGAACAGGGGATGAAGGAGACCACAACCCTATGAACAACTGCATGCTGCTCGCGGAAATTGTGCAATCGCCCCAGTTGCGCTACACCTCAGATAACCAAACTCCCGTTGCCGAGTTTATGGTGCAGTTTCCCGGCATTCGGGAAGGCGATGCCCCAGCCCGCATGAAGGTAGTCGGCTGGGGCAACCTGGCCCAGGATATTCAAGCCAACTACCAGGCTGGCCAGCGAGTGCTGATGGAAGGTCGCCTGGGCATGAACGTGGTAGACCGCCCCGAAGGTTTTAAGGAAAAACAGGTGGAAATGACCGTTCAGCGGATCTATAACGCGGGCGCGTTTGCAACAATGGAAATGAGCGCTCCGCCCCCGCTGCCTACGCCCACTGCAACTACTGACGCGCCAACACCGCGCCCTGCCCCCTCTACGCCTTCTGCCCCCCCTGCCCCAACCACCCTGGCCGAACCAGCGGCCAACCCCAACTACGATGACATCCCCTTCTAAGCCCTTCTAAGTCTCTTCGCTAGTACCCTATGCTAACCAGCCGTCCTGAGTCCATTGATAAGATTGTCAGCCGCTTTCAGCAGACGGCTGACCCCAAGCGCCGCTACGAGCAGTTGCTCTGGTTTGCCAAAAAGCTGGAGCCCTTCCCCGAAGACCAAAAAACCCCAGAGAACAAAGTCCAGGGCTGTGTTTCCCAGGTGTTTGTGATTGCCGACCTGGACGATGGCAAAGTCGTCTACCAGGCTGACTCCGATGCCCAAATCACCAAGGGCCTGGTGGCGCTGCTGGTGAAAGGGCTGAACGGCCTCACGCCCCAGGACATTGTCACCCTCAGCCCCGACTTCATCAAAGACACCCAGCTTGATGTCAGCCTCACCCCGTCCCGGGCCAACGGCTTCTACAACATCTTCAAAAAAATGCAGACCCTGGCGGCTGGCTTTATCCCAGGCTAAACACCGGCAGAATAAACGCCAGCCCAATGCCGCCGATCACAATCACTTCTAGAATCTTCAAGGCTAGGCTGGAGTGTTGCTTTTGAAAGCCCTGTAGCCAGTTAGAAGGCGTGTCTGACTCCCGCCGTTTCCAGCTCATCATAGAGAGCAGCAGCGGCGTACCGCCCACCTTGGCGCTCAGCAGCAGGTGCAGAGCCAGGCTGGCAAACAGGCAGGCCCACGCGATCAAATGAGCAATGTACCAGGTGCGGTTCATCTCCCCGGCGGGTAGCCATTCTTCCTTCATCATGCGCCCGGTGATGACGGAAAACGTAGCCGCCAGCAGCATTAGAGTGTTAGCCAAACGCTGGAGGGCAACCCACCAAACCGGCTGGCCCACCTGCGCTAATTGGCTCAAGGCTTGGGGCTGCACCAAGCGACGGTAGCCAATCCGCAGACTGTAAAGCGCAAATACTGGAAAAAGCAGCAAAAAGGTCAAGGCAATGATGCCGTGGATGCCCTGAATATCCCCTAACCTGGGCAACGGCAAACCACCCCAGCGCTTGTCGTAGGTGTTATACACCCAAAATCCGGTGATTAAGGCAGAAATAATCAGCACTGCAGCGGCACCGTGCAGAAGTCTAAGCAATACGGGTTGGTAGGGTTGAGTCTGCGGCATTGCTAAACGCCCTCACTCAGAGGCGGCTCTAAGGTTTTCCCTCAGGATCTTACACGTCTGGCTGTTTCTAACGCACTGGGGCCTATCATCAATGTACAACGCCGCATCATCGACAATCATCCACATTGCTCGTGAGGGTCTCAAAAACCAGTTGCCAAGCCCCTCCTTTCGGCGGCCTGCATCCCCAGCAAGGCCGGTTTAACCCTGCAAAATCTGCTCTGCTGTTAGGGCCAATTCTGGAAACGTCAGGGAGCAGATTGACTGGTTACCCTCATACTCAGCAGCTTCGTACCACCCTTCCAGCAGGGTACAAAGGGTTACCTTGCCGAGTAGTGGATCCACAATCCAATACTCAGGAATATCGAGTACGCTATACTCTGCCCGTTTGGCTCGGTAATCTGTGCTCTTGGTGGAGTCGCTCACCACTTCCACGACTAACAGCGGTAGCGGCTCACTAAGGCGAATCACCGCTTCTCGTTCTTGTAAGGAGTCCCACTGTTCCAGCGTCAGCACTGACAGGTCAGGAATTCGCACCGTATCCCACCGCTCGCTACGAGGACTTTGCAGCCCGACCACCCCAGCCAGGGCTGTCCAGGGCGTCTGAGTACGCTCTACTTCTTGATCAAAAATGCGTTCCAGGCGTTTGATGATGGCTCCGTGTTTTCCAGGCCCTAGACTCATGGGGTGGAGCTCTCCATGCACCAGTTCGTAGCGGCGATCGCGGCCATCGTCATAGGCCAGGTAATCGTCGAGGGTGAGACGCTGGGTAGCAAGAGTCATGGGTCATCCTTACCAGTGACATCCTGATTATGGCACTTTGCTGATTAGATCCAGGCTGGCTCGGCCACAACGGCAACCGGGTTAGGCGCTGAAATACTTGGCGACCGGGTGATAGGCAATAATCGCCGTGGTCGATTGCTCTGGATATAACTGCTCGCTTTCGTCGATAGACAGGCCAATGCGATGGGCCTGGAGCAAGTCGAGTTGAATGGGCTGGTCGGCCATGTTAGGGCAGGCCGGGTAGCCAAAGCTGTAGCGCGAGCCCTGGTAACGCTGTTGCAACACCTCCCGAATAGTGGCCGGTTCCTGGCCGCCAAACCCTAGCTCCTGTCGAATGCGGGCGTGAGTCCACTCTGCCAGGGCCTCCGCCACCTGCACCGACAACCCGTAGTAATAGAGATAGTCGGTGTATTGGTCGGCCTGGAAAAGTTTTTGGGCGTACTCCGTGGCAATTTCGCCCACCGTCACCGCCTGCATGGGGAAGACATCAAATTGCCCCGGTGCCGCCAGTTCTTTAGGCAAAAAGAAATCAGCAATGCACAGCCGCCGCAGAGAGTTTTGCCGGGGAAAGGTGAAGGTGGCGAGAGGGGCAGGGAAATTTTGGATTTTGGATTCCCCTCCTGGGAGGGGCAGGGGTGGGTTTGAATTTTGGATTTCTTCTACCGCACTTGGGTCATAAATATGTAGCGAGTTGCCTTCGGCCAGGCAAGGGAAGTAGCCGTAGACCACTTGGGGATGGAGCAGATTGTCGGCCAAAATGCGCTGTTTCCAGGTGCTCAAAATAGGATGAACGGTTTCCTGAAGAAAGGCATCGTACTCTGCGCGGGATTGCTCCTGGGGTTTGCGGAACTGCCACTGCCCCACGAACAGGGCCTGCAAATCCAAATACCAGAAAACGTCGTCCAGGGACATGTCGTCTGGCGTGAGGACGCGAGTGCCCCAGAAAGGCGGCGTGGGGCGAGGGATATGGGGGTCTACAGCCTCGGAGCGGGTGGTGTTGGGAGAGAGGGGGGGATCGATTTTGGATGTTGGACTCCCCTCCTGGGAGGGGCCGGGGTGGGTTTGGATTTTGGATTCAGCTTTGGATGTTGGATTCCCCTCCTGGGAGGGGCCGGGGTGGGTTTGGATTTTG
This sequence comes from uncultured bacterium, assembly GCA_964442885.1. Taxonomy (GTDB): domain Bacteria; phylum Cyanobacteriota; class Cyanobacteriia; order Phormidesmidales; family Phormidesmidaceae; genus Nodosilinea. The sequence goes on from CAYUBC010000185.1 coordinate 4,215, forward strand.
GATTCAGCTTCCGCCTTCTCCTCTACCTTCTGCCTTCTGCCTTCTAATTCTGCCTTCTGCCTTCTGCCTTCTGCCTTCTCTTCCGCCTCTCCTAAAAATCCTTTCAGGTCGTCCCAAGTCCCGGCGGTTTTGGCGGGCATGAGTTTGTCCATAAAGTGGAGGTCAGAGAAGGCATCTTTGCCGTAAATCACCTGGCCGTTGTAGGTTTGCTGGCAGTCGTCGTAGACGAATTTGGGCGTTAAGGCTGCGCCGCCCAGGATGACGGGGACGGTGATGCCCTCCTGGTTGAAGGTTGCCAGGTTGTCTTTCATGAAGGCGGTGGATTTCACCAGCAGGCCACTCATGGCGATGCAGTCGGCGTTGTGCTCCCGGTAGGCCTGGATGATGGCCTCTACCGGCTGTTTGATGCCCAGGTTAACCACCTTGTAGCCGTTGTTGGAGAGGATGATATCCACCAGGTTTTTGCCGATGTCGTGCACGTCACCTTTGACGGTGGCGATGACGAAGGTGCCTTTGCCGGAGCCATTGGTGTCGGCTTTTTCCATAAAAGGTTCCAGGTAGGCGACGGCGGCTTTCATGGTTTGGGCCGATTGCAGCACAAAGGGGAGTTGCATCTGGCCAGAGCCAAACAGTTCACCCACAACCTTCATGCCGTCTAGCAAGAACGTGTTGATGATCTCCAGCGGTGGATGGGTTTCCAGGGCTTTGGTCAGGGCATCTTCCAGGCCGATGCGTTCGCCATCAATGATGTGCTGTTTGAGTTGCTCTTCAATGGGCAGGTCTTTGGCGATCGCCACCTTTTTCTGCAAACTCTTGCCCTCAAACAGGGTAGTCAGTTTGGTGAGCGGGTCGTAGGTGACAATGTCGCCATCAAACTGGCGGCGATCGTAGATTAAATCCTGGCAAACCTGTTGGTGGGCTGGCTCAATCTTAGCCAGGGGTAGGATTTTGGCCGCGCTGACAATGGCCCCATCCAACCCGGCCTGGATAGCCTCGTGGAGAAACACCGAGTTGAGGGTCACTCGCGCCGCCGGGTTGAGCCCAAAGGACACATTCGACACCCCCAGCATGATGTGGCAGCCGGGCAGATGCTCTCGAATCAGCCGGATGGATTCGAGGGTGGCCTGGCCGTTAACGCGGTCTTCTTCGATCCCTGTAGAAATCGGCAGGGCCAGGGTATCAAAGAACAGCTCATGGGCCGGAATGCCGTATTCCAGTGCATCCCGATAGGCCCGCTGGGCGATCTGGAACTTCTTCTCGGCGGTGCGGGCCATGCCGTCTTCGTCAATGGTGCCGACTACTACCCCAGCCCCATACTGTTTGGCCAGTTCCAGCACCTTAAGGAAGCGCTCCTCGCCATCCTCGTAGTTGGTGGAGTTGAGGATGCACTTGCCCCCCGCCACCTTGAGCCCGGCCTCCATCTTTTGCCACTCGGTAGAGTCCAGCATTAGAGGCAGGGTAACGTTGGTGACCAGGCGCGAGACCAGCTCATGCATATCCCGCTCCCCGTCTCGGCCCACGTAGTCTACGTTAACATCGAGAATGTGCGCCCCCTCTTTGACCTGAGCGCGGGCCAGGGCCACTAGGCCGTCCCAATCCTCCGCATTCAACAGGTCACGGCACTTTTTAGAGCCACTGGCGTTCAAACGCTCCCCTACAATCAGAAACGAGTTGTCCTGCTCGTAGGGCTGGGTGCTATAGATAGAGGCCGCCGAAGGAACGTAGTTGAGGGCAGGACGGGGGAAGGTAAATTTTGAATTTTGAATTTTGAATTCCCCTCCTGGGAGGGGCAAGGGTGGGTTTGAATTTTGGGCAAGCGCACTCTGCTCTCCCCCTCTCTCTATCTCCCCCTCTTGCCACCCATCCCTAACGGGTCTTGGCTTTGGCCGTAGATCCTTCGCAATCTCCGCTAGCTGAGCGATGTGCTGTGGCCGGGTACCGCAGCAGCCGCCGATGACCTGCACACCCAGATCTTCAACAAAATGCATCAGCGCCATGCGGAGTTCCATCGGGGTGAGCCGGTAGACGGCGTGACCGCCAACATTTTCCGGCAGCCCGGCGTTGGGGATGCAGGAGATCGCAAAGGGTGACTGCTCCGACAGGTGCTTGATGTGGTCTTTCATCAGGTCGGGGCCGGTGGCGCAGTTGAGGCCCAGAATATCGATGGGGTAGGGTTCTAAAATCGCCAGAGCGGCAGCCATTTCGGTGCCGACCAGCATGGTGCCCTGCTGCTCCATCGTCACAGAAACCATCAGGGGCAGGCGCTGGCCCACCTGGGTAAAGGCGGCTTCGATGCCATTGAGCGCCGCTTTAATTTGCAGCACATCCTGGCAGGTTTCCACCAGTAGCAGATCCACACCGCCGTCAATTAGCCCTCTGGCTTGCTCGGCGTAGGCGTTCTTTAAGGTATCAAAGTCAATGTGGCCCAGGGTGGGGAGTTTTGTGCCTGGCCCCATCGACCCCGCCACAAAGCGAGGCTGCTCAGGGGTGGAATACTCGTCGGCCACGCGACGGGCCAGGGCGGCGGCGGTTTTGTTCAGTGCGTAGGCCTGGTCGGCCAGGTCATACTCGGCCAGCACAATGGCGGTGCCGCCAAAGGTGTCGGTCTCAATCACATCCGCTCCCGCCTCCAAAAAGCCCCGATGCACGGTTTCTACAGCTTTGGGATTGGTCACGACCAGATACTCGTTGCAGCCTTCGTACTCTGGCCCGCCAAAATCTTCTGCCGTCAAATTTTGTACCTGGAGATTGGTACCCATTGCCCCATCGAATACGATCACGGGGCGCTCAGGGCTATGGAGACGGTGAAGAAAGGCGTTAGACATAGCGGCGGCAGAAAATCTTTACGGTTCAGGTCAGAGCTAAGCTCAGGTCAGAGCCCAGCTCAGGCGCCTGGTAAAGCACTCCTAACCCTAGGGGTTGAACCAGGTCGCAGATTCTTTATTATCGGCCATTGACTCGCCAGTGGGCAGGTCAATCTGGGCGGCATCTTTAAAGGATTTTGTTACCTATCTCCCCCTCCAGCCAAGTTCTTACTATATGCTTTGACTGTACATGTACCTAAACGATTGGCTACCACAATGGGCCGACT
>CAYUBC010000186.1:0-7300 GCA_964442885.1 uncultured bacterium
CTAAGTCATCAGTTATTTTTACTATTCAGAAGGTCTAAATTATGTCGGCTAATCAAAAAACAGTCCTGGTGACTGGAGGCGCGGGTTACATTGGTAGCCATGCGGTGTTGGCCCTTCAGCAAGCCGGGTACACCGTGCTGATTTTAGATAACCTGGTTTATGGCCATAAAGACTTAGTTGACCAGGTTCTCAAAGCTGAATTAATTGAGGGCAGCACGCTAGATCGAGACCTACTAAAGTCAATCTTCAGCCAGCGTGACATTGCCGCCGTTATGCACTTTGCGGCTTATACCTACGTGGGCGAATCGGTTACTAATCCCAGCAAATACTACGAGAGCAATGTCGTTGGCACCCTGAGGCTACTGGATGCCATGGTTGAAGCGAACGTGAAAAACTTTGTTTTCTCTTCGACCTGCGCCACCTACGGGATGCCACAAGCCCTGCCAATTACCGAAAGCCATCCCCAAAATCCCATCAACCCCTACGGCATGACCAAGCTCATGGTCGAGCACATTCTCACCGACTATGACAAAGCCTACGATTTACGGTCAGTGCGGTTCCGCTACTTCAACGCGGCAGGGGCGCATCCCGACGGGCTACTTGGGGAAGACCACAACCCCGAAAGCCACTTAATTCCCCTGGTGCTGCAAACGGCTTTAGGGCTACGTCAGGCTATTTCCATTTACGGTACCGACTACCCCACCCCAGATGGCACCTGTGTCCGCGACTACATTCACGTCTGCGACCTGGCCGATGCCCACCTGCTAGGGTTGGAATACTTGCTGAATGGCGGCGAAAGTGCCGTCTTTAACCTGGGTAACGGCAACGGCTTCTCGGTGCGAGAGGTGATTGATGCCGCCGTGCGCGTCACCGGCAAACCCATCCCGGTGATTGAAGCTGACCGTCGCCCCGGCGATTCCTCCGAACTGGTGGGCAGCAGCCAGCGAGCCCGCGAAGTTCTGGGTTGGAACCCTAAGTACAGCGATATCGATACCATCCTGGCCCATGCCTGGCAGTGGCACCAGCATCGTCATGGGTAGGGATGAGGGAAGAGGGAAGAGAAAAAAGAAAAAAGAAGAGGGAAAAAAGAAGAGGGAAGAGGGAGGTTAGGGGATAGGTTGGGTTGGGGCATGCATTGGGTTGGGCATGCATTGGGTTGGGGCATGCATTGGGTTGGGGCATGCATTGGTCGGGGCACACCGCGGTGTGCCCGTACCCGTCCAGTGTATTGGCCCAGTTTTTCTCCTGGTTATGGTGAGAGTGCCTTCAGGACAATCTGCTGTACCTGGGGGTGGTTCATCATAAAGGTGTGCCAGGCGGGTACGGGAATGACTGGATCGGTGGCGGTAATGTGGGTTTCTTTGAGGGCGACGATGCCGTCGTTGGGGTCGTCGCCAAAGGGACTGAGCCAGCCAGTGGGGCCATTGGTGCCCGCCACAATGGTGTAAGCCGTTGGCAGGGGCGGCAAGTTGGCGTAGAACTGCTTACAGGTGAGGTTGTAGCCACACTGGCCGGTAAACCACTGAAAGGGGAAAAACTTCCAGGCGAGCGGGGCTAGCCGGGGCGGTTGGTTGGGGGTACCCAGCATCACCACATGGTTGGGCTGAACCGCTGTGCCCAGGTCCAGGGCCGACCGAGTCAGCACGCCACCCAGAGAGTGGGCGACCACCGCATAGGGGCCTTGGCTGCCCAGGTGCTGAAATCGCTGCCAAAGGCGGTGGGCGATCGCGTCAAAATTCTCCGCAAAGGCCACGTAACCAAACTGTTCGGTGCTGTGGCCTGCTTGTCGTAGTTGATGCTCCAGGCGTGCCAGGGACAAGGAGGTGCGGGCTAAGCCGTGGATAAGTAAAACGTGCATAGGCGTATTAACCGATAGCCAATTCCTTAATAACCAGATCAGCGAGCTTAGTTGAAGCACCAGCTTGGCCCCGCACAGAACGTAAATCACGCTCTACAGCGGCCAGGGTTTCGGGATGTTCCAGGTAGTGAACGGCCTTTTCAGCTACCTGCTGCGGGGTGAGGCGACCAATCAGTTCGGGCACTACTTCTCGCTTAGCCCAAATGTTGGGCCAGGCGAAGAGTCGCCCTTCTTTATAAATCTGTTTTAGCACCAGAGAATTGATCACCCTGGTCAGCCCATCACCTACCAGGGGCAGGTTAGCCAGCAAGCCCGGAATGCCATCCCAGGCTTTCATGACTTCCAGTTTTTGGGTGGGCAGCAGCACAATCATTGGCACACCCAAAGCTCCTAGTTCTGCGGTGTTAGCGCCAACGGTAGTAATGCAGAGCCGCAACTGGCCCATGACATCGTAGGCGGGGTGGGTGGGCCAGAGCAGAACATCCACCCCGCTAGGCGTTCTCAGGCGCGGCAGGTCGTCCCCATGCTGCATGAGCACAGCCGTTGCCGCTCCCTGGAATAGTTGAATGTCAGGGTTATGGGCCGCATCGGCAAACTGGGCCAGGGCATTGAGGGAGAGCATGGGCGCAACAGGAATCACAAACTGAGTTTGCGGGCGCAGGCGGTGAATGGCCTCAGCCGCTCCTAAGCAAAACGGCAGGCCAACGCTGAGCTTATTCTTCTTTGACCCAGGCATTAGCCCAATCAGGTCATGATCGGGCTTGAGGCCGAGTAGGTCTTGCACCTTGGCTTGAGCAGTCGGATCTGTTTGGACATCCGCCATCAGGTCGCCAATTACCTGCAACTTGTGGCGATGCTTGGCAGGAGCTGCGTCTACAATAGCCTCGGTCATACAGCCAAAGCGGTCTACCCAGCGGTGCCAGCGGGCCTCCCATTCAGCATAGATGACCGTGCGGTAGCCCAGGCGTTTGCCAACAATGACCGGATAAATTTGGTCGCCGCCCAAGAACAGCACCACACCTTGGGGGTGCCAATCCCACTTAGCCTTAGTCTTGCCAGCCAGCAAAAAGGGAAAGAAATGCTCTGGCCCCTGCACCCGATCTACCTCTGGTAGGCTGCGGGCCATGTCTGCTTCCCGGCCCGACGCATTCACACAGGGCGAGAGCACTATAGAAATGCGCGTTTGGGCAGGATCTGGCAGCCGTTCTCGCAACGCCCTGACTACGGGCCGCACCCAGGTTGAAATCTCACCGGGGCCGTTAGAGAGAATGAGGATATCGCGGGAGGGCATGGCAGAGGGGGCAGGCAGAGGCGAAAGCTGCCAGTAAAGGGATGATGAGACTCATGGTAGCGTGGGTCAAGCGCCCCAGCTTTGGTCAGACCTTGATTCACCTATTGCCGACCCTCAGCCCATGACCGCCCCAGACTCCATCGACTCCTTAATAGCCTACCTGTCGGAATTGCTAACCCTGGCTCAGCAGGCCAATCCCGATGGACGAGCCCTCCAGGAGCAGTTTTTGCTGGCCCAGCAACACTTTCAAGCCCAGATTTTGCCCCTGGGCGAAGCAGCCTCCCTCCCACTACAGCCGATCTTGACTGAAATGAACCGCACCTTTCGCTTGCTAGCGATGGATATTGCCTTTCTGCAAGCGGCCCGTCAACCGCTCAAAGCCCAACAACGCCAGCACCAACTGGGCGAAAAGCTCCAGCAGTTGCTCGGCTTTTGCGAAGCTCTCCAGCAAGCGGCTGCAGATGGTTAAGACCGGAAGGACTACCTGGCCTATGCCTACCAAGGGACTCGCAAGAAAATAAGGTATCTGTTGCCATCTTGCCTGTGGGTGCATCTATGGGTGCATTGCTGCGCGAATGCACCCTACAGTGCTTCATCTTTCTCAGAGTGTCTCAGCTAGAGTTCTGGCTACTACTCTACTGCGCCAATAACTGTTGTGGGCATCGCTGCCAAAGAGCAGAGACAACTTGTTGTGCATCAGGGGCAAACCTCGGTGCTCGGTGATGATGTCCTGCACTTTGACGTAGAGCCGTGCGTTACCGACCAGGTTAGGCAACACCCCTTGCAAGGGGTAGGCGATGGGGTCGCCGGGGTGCATGTAGTTAAACCAGGGCAGGGGGTGGCGACCTCGCCGATGGTAAAGATTTTGCAGCAGCACTCTCAAATCCATGGTTAGATCGTGGGTGCTTTCTCCCGTTGCCGCCAGCAGGCTAAACAGGGCAATGGGAGAGCCCAGGGTGTGAATGCTGGCAATGGGTAGGCCTTCTTGGGGTTGGCCTCCCAGACCAAAGAGGGTATTGCGAATTTGGCCAACAATTTGGCTGATGTCGCGGGTGCTGGCATCTCTGGCCAGACGAGGATCGTCCCAGCGGGTGGCAAAGAGCAGGTCGAAGAGAATCACCGTGCCCAGGCTGTGGGTAACGAGGTGGAGGCGATCGCCCCCCTGGGGATCGGCGGCTTGCAGCGGGGTCAGAGCGGTCTGCTGAAAGCGCCGCACCACCTGCGCCCCCACATGGCGGCTGAGGTACAGAGCGGCATCCCCCACGAATTCCAGAATATCTTTGGTGCGAAAGTCAGGAAACCACAGGTTGCGCCATTGGGGAGAAGCTTCTAGCCCCTTGACCAAAGCTTGCTGGGGCTTTTCGTTTAAATCTCCCCAAAACAGGAAAATTGGCTTCAGGTCACGACGGGGGTCATCTATCAGTCCGTTGACTTGCTGGAGCAACTCCAGGCCTCTACGTGTAAACGATTGCGAATCCCGGCTTTTTACCCCGTGAACAAAGAGAACGTAGTCCGTGGCCATTCCCAGATCTCCAGAGTGCAGTTATCAAACCACTACAGCGTCAAGGGCAAAATTCCGGATGTTTAACGGGCGGGTTAACCTTACTGCGGTCGTGCTAGCCATTGCCCTACCTGGTTTAGCAAGCTTTGAGCCGCAGCCATGGCCGCCTGGGCCTCCCCTTGGGTAAAGGCTTCAGAAGGGGTCAGTTCTACCAGGGCATCGGGATAGCGGGTGGGAATGTAGAGTTTATCCAGGGCCACCGCTAGCTCAATCATAGGGCTGAAGTGCGACTGGGCAGGCTCTGGCAGGTTTTGGATGAGCCGGGTGCAGGAGTGTCCCCAAGGATCGTGATCGGCTTCAATTAAGACGGCTTTAAGCCCTTTCTCTGCCGCCTGCTGGGCATAGAAGCAAGCTTGGGCAAACTTTTGGGCCCCCAATAGTGCTTGGGCTGCCTCAAGATCGTCACCCCCTTGCTGATACCAGCGTTTGGCCTCTTGTTGTAGCTTTTCCTTGCTCACAGTGGTTTTTTAGTATAAAGACAGGTTCCTTCGGAAAGAAGCTGGCGGATGAAGGGGCGATCTCGGCGGCTAGCTAGCTCTGTAGGCGTGTAAACGATGGCTTCTACTGAATAAGGAGCATCTGCTAGCAGAGATAACACTCGGCCAATGCGTTCTAACGGTGGGTAATCACAATCCCAGATAACGAACAGATCAACATCTGAATAGCGCGTGGCGGTTCCTCTCGCCCAAGAACCAAAGAGGATTACCTGCTCTGGACCAATGCCTTGCTTAAGGCGTTCAACGGCAATTTCTAGCCATATTCGAAAAGCTCTGCTATCCATGCTGTCACAATAGTACCACTATTCCATAGTAGCTTTAGTGCAATAGTATCACTATCTTGCAGTAACTTTAGGGTTGCCGTTTTTTCTGGTATCACTAGCTTGGTTGATGCGCTAAGCCTAAGGCTGGTGTGGTGTGGAACAAAATTCCCTAAAACCTCTACTGTTAGGAGTCATTTTACCCGTTGCAACCCTGGTAGCCCTGGGGCTGCTGGTCGCCGCCTACCCCGTGTTGCCTGCCTGGGATGCCGCGTTTTTGCTAGGCTTGCACCGCTACGCCACACCGACGCTGAATCGGTGGATGGTTGTATTGACTGATTTAGGCACGGTGTGGGGTGTACTGCCAGCCACCGCAGGGTTGGTAGCCGTGACGTTTTGGCACCGACGCTGGCAAGCCGGAAGTTACCTGGCCCTGACCATGCTGGGGTGCATTATTCTGAACCCGTGGGCGAAGCTTTTCTGGCACCGTGTGCGCCCAGCCCTCTGGGATGGCATACCGCCCCACACCGACTTTAGCTTCCCCAGTGGCCATGCCACTTACTCAATGGCTTTTGTGCTGGCGCTGGTTTTGCTTAGCCCAAATAGCCCCAAACGACCCTGGATTGTGGCCCTTGGCAGTTTATTCGTAGGGTTTATTGGTTTTAGCCGAGTCTATCTGGGGGTACATTTTCCTAGCGATGTTTTGGGCGGTTGGCTGTTAGCGACGGCTTGGGCTGTGGGGGTGTATCAACTGATGTTTCGGCTCTGGCCTGAGTCGCCATAGTTTTCGAAATCAGGCCAAAATAACCTCATCGTAAACATCAGCCAGCGTTAGGGTTAACCCCACCGACTCTAACGTAAGACGGCGATCTCCCTCGATTACCTCGCGTTGCCAATCTCCGGTAGCATTGCGTCGATAGACCTCGACCATTGCCTGCGTTTGCGAAATCAGCACGTACTCTTCCAGCGAAATAAGCTGGTGATAGTTTATGAGCTTTGCGTTGCGATCAATGCGCTCAGTGCCAGGCGATAGCACTTCGACCAGGAGCTTTGGGCGTTTTTTAAAGTATTTGCCGGTATCTGCTGGGTCGCAAACCACTGATACATCAGGGTAATAAAAAACGTCTAACTCCTCAATGTAGATTCTCATATTGCCAGAAAATACCCGGCAGCCCTGGCCGCGCAGGTAAGCGCGCAGGCGAGTGTAGACGTTTCCGGCGATCAGGTCGTGCTCTTCGCTACCCTCAGCCATACTGTAAACCTGCCCCGCCACATACTCGTGGCGGTCTGGGCTAGTCTGCTCTAGGGCCAGGTAGTCCTCAACCGTTAGAGCATAGGTTTGAACCGAAGCAAACATAGCTTGATATCTCAAGACGTGTTCTTGTTAGTGTAGCCATTAACAAAAGCATTACAACTCATCACAATTCTCGTTACGGACGGATATAACAACCAACGAAACTTCACCAGATGAATTTTCTAGAACCTGATTAAGCAACCGCTTAGGGTCGGGTTAACCTGGGACTAGACACAGCTGAGTCGCTTCAAAAGCTCGTCCAGCCTTCATTAATTGTTGGCTTTTCTCGATATGCCATCGCAATATGGTAAGGAGTTGGTTATGACCCAAAACGTTCTTTCAGGCTTGCGCAATGTCGCCCTAGTGGGAGCCTATTCAAGCGGCAAAACGACCTTGTTAGAAAGCATTCTCTCTGTCACCGGGGCGATTACCCGCAAAGGCAGTGTAGACGAGGGCAATACCCTTGGCGATAATTCACCAGAAGCCCGCAACCGCCACATGACTGTAGAATTGAATGCCGCCAGTACTGAGTACGGCGG
>CAYUBC010000187.1:0-7298 GCA_964442885.1 uncultured bacterium
GCAATCCTAGACTCTTGACAAATTTGATATAGTCTTCATCGGCTTCATCGCTGCTACCGCCACCGTAGAGGTTACCCGTGCGTTCTCGCCACAGCGCTAGAAACGAACTGGCGATGAAGATACTGGAGTAAACACCGGCTAAAAAGCCAACAATCAGCGCCAGGGCAAAAAACTTTAGGGTTTGCCCGCCAAAAAGCACAATGGCCACCAGGGGCAACAACGTTGTTAAGGTTGTGTTGATGGAGCGACCCAGGGTTTGATTCACGGCCTCATCCACCACATCGTTGATGTGCTGGTGAGGATTGAGCCTCTGGTTTTCCCGCACCCGGTCGTAAATAACCACGGTGTCGTTGACCGAAAAGCCCACAATGGTAAGCAAAGAGACGATAAACAGGCTATCTACCTCGACCCCAAAGACCAGGCCTAGAACGGCAAAAACCCCCATGGTTATCAGCACATCGTGGGCCAGGGCCACAATGGCAAAAATGGCGTAATCCAGCTTAAATCGCAGGCTCAGGTAGGCCACAATGCCCGCAAAGGATACCAGCAGCGCCAGCAACCCGGAGGCAAACAGCTGGCGGCCAATTACTGGCCCTACGGTGTCAATTTGGATGGAATTGGGGTCAAAGGGGCCAATTGCCTCATCCAGGGCAGTCTGCAAAGCCGACCGCTCGTCTACATCGAGATTTTGAGTACGAACCGATAGGGTTTGCCGGTCTTGCCCCAAAAGTTGAATGCTGCCTGACTCCAGCCCCTGATCGCCAAGCACCTGGCGCACCTCAGCCAGATCAATGGGGTCGGTACAGGTATTGTCGAGGGTGCAGGCATGGGTCACCTGTAGTCGGGTGCCACCAACAAAATCTAAGCCTGGCCGCAGGGGTGCACCAAATTGCGTCCAGGAAATGGCCATCGCCATCAGGCCAATTAAAATAACCAGGCCCGATAGCCACCACCAGAGAACCCGCTGTCTAGTAACCTGTAATTTCATGGGGTGGCACTCCTAGGGGGCAGGCTGGTCAAACCAGGGCAGAATAGGGCGGGCTTACGAAATTGCGGCAAACCCAGGACAAAAAACAGCAGGGCACGGGTGCAGGTCAAGGCGGTGAACATGCTAACCGCCACCCCAATAGCCAGGGTCAGCGCGAACCCCTTCACCAGGCCAGCCCCTAGCCAAAACAGGGCCAGGCAAGAAATCAGCGTGGTTACGTTGCCGTCTAAGATGCTGGAAAAAGCACGATAAAATCCTGATTCAACCGCTCGATAGAGGGTTTTACCGGCCCTCAGTTCTTCGCGGGTACGCTCAAAAATCAGCACGTTGGCATCCACGGCCATACCAATGCTAAGAATAAATCCTGCAATACCGGGCAGGGTAAGGGTCACCCCCAGCAGATTAAAGAGCGCCCAGGTTAGCAGGGCATAAACTATCAGGGCAATATCTGCCAAAATCCCTGGTAGACGGTAGTATACCGCCATAAAAATCAGCACCAGCACCAGACCTGCTAGCCCCGCGTAGAGGCTGCGCTGAATACTATCGCGCCCCAGGGTTGGCCCCACAGTGCGGTTTTCGACGACCTCTACGGGCAGAGGCAAGGCACCACCGCGCAGTTGAATTTCCAAATCCCGGGCCGACTCAGCCGTGAAATTCCCCGAAATCACCGCATTACCACCAGTAATGCCAGTTTCGGCGTACTGCACATCTACGGTGGGGCCGCTGAGCAGCCGATTATCCAGGAAAATCCCCAGGCTGCGCCCGGTACCAGCCACAGAGCGGGTGAGTTCCGCAAACTCATTGGCCCCGTCGTTGTTGAACTCAATTACCACTTCCCAGAGGGTGCCGGTAGTGGGGCGGGCCAGGGCGTCGGTGAGTTTGTCGCCGGTCAACTGGCTCGGTTCAAACAAGTCACTAACGGCGGCTTCGCTGGCTTTGATGTCGGCCTGAATTTTCTCCAGGCGAGCCTCGGTTTCGGCATCGAGCGCCCCTGACTCTGGCAGAGTAGGCTGCAGAGCGGCTAGCTCAGCCAAGTGCCCCTGCAAAATTTGAGTTTCGACCGCCAACAGGCTTTCGGTACCCGGCTTCTGAGCCCGAAACTCAAGCTGAGCCGTACCCCCCAGCACCCGTTCGGCCTGCTGTGGGTCGTTGATGCCGGGGAGCTGCACCAAGAGCTGATCGTTACCGAGCTGCTGCACTACGGCTTCAGAAACACCCAGACCATTGACGCGCCCTTCAACTACGCTCTGCACCGCCTCCATTTCTCGCTCGGTGATGTTGGGGATGGCGGCGGTCGGCTGTACCTGTAGCGTTAGCTGGGAGCCGCCGCGCAAATCCAGGCCTAGGCGAGTTGGCAACTGGGTGATGATGACCACCGCAGCGATGGTAAGCGCCAGAATCAGTCCTAACCATGCTTGATACTTTGCCATGACCGTTGTTCCTAAGGGGGCGGGGTTGCCCTGAATGATTGACTGACTCTGTTTTTGGGATAGTGGTGGGCGATGCCCATTTTACGAGAGAGGGTGGGCACCGCCCACCCTACGGTGACTTAGACTTTGAGGGCTACCATGCGTTCTACGGCGGCTTCGATGTGTTTGGGTTGGACGATGGTCAGGCTTTCGAGTTTGCCGTTGTAGGGGGTAGGGATGTCCTGGGAGGACAGGCGCACCACTGGAGCGTCTAGCTCATCGAAGCAGCGATCGTTGATGGAGGCAATGATCTCAGCGGCAATGCCACCGGTTTTCATGCACTCTTCTACGATAATCACCCGATGGGTCTTTTGGATGGAGGCCGTAATCGTGTCAAAATCCAGCGGTTTGAGGGAAATCAGGTCAATGACCTCCGGGTCAATGCCCTTGGCTACCAGTCCCTTGACCGCCTGCATTACATGGTGACGCATACGCGAGTAGGTGAGGATGGTGACATCTTTGCCAGGCCGGACAATTTCGGCCTTATCCAGGGGTACCAGGTATTCGTGATTGGGTAAATCTTCCTTCAGGTTGTAGAGCAGCACGTGCTCAAAAAACAGCACCGGGTTGTCGTCGCGAATGGCCGACTTCAGCAGCCCCTTAGCGTTGTAGGGCGTGGAAACGGCCACAATCTTCAATCCTGGCACCGCTTGAAAGTAAGCTTCTAACCGCTGGGAGTGCTCTGCCCCAAGCTGCCGACCCACCCCACCGGGGCCGCGAATCACCATCGGAATTTTGAAATTGCCGCCAGAGGTGTAGCGCAACATGCCGGCGTTGTTGGCAATTTGGTTAAAGGCCAGCAGCAAAAAGCCCATGTTCATGCCTTCGATAATAGGCCGCAGGCCGGTCATCGCTGCGCCCACGGCCATGCCGGTAAAGCTGTTTTCGGCAATGGGGGTATCTAACACGCGCAGCTCACCGTACTTTTCGTACAGATCCTTGGTCACTTTGTAGGAGCCGCCGTATTGGCCAACGTCTTCGCCCAGCACAAAAACAGTTTCGTCGCGGGCCATTTCTTCATCAATCGCCTCGCGCAGGGCATTGAACATTAAGGTTTCTGCCATGGATTTAGTATCTGAATCAACTCAAGGGGGACTAAGAAAAAAGAACGCAGCGCCCTGGAAAAACGCTCTGGCTACACGGCTCGATAAATCGAAATAAACCGGAGAAAAACCAGGATATTGTCTGCCTAGCTATCCGCAAAGATGTACTTGTAGAGATCGTCTGGGTTGGGTTCAGGGCTCTCTTCAGCAAAGGTAAGAGCGTTGTCGATTTGGGTTTGGATGCGATCTCGAATCCCTTTTAGGGTCTGTTCATCAGCCAGATCCTGCTCAAGCAAGTAGGCTTCAAAGCGCTTGATGGGATCACGGGCCAGCCAGGCTTCCTTCTCGGCCTTAGATCGCAGTTCGTCAGGGTCGGCCAGGGAGTGGCCCCGGAAGCGGTAGGTGAGGCACTCAATCAGGGTGGGGCCTTCCCCGGCCCGGGCCCGGGCGACGGCTTCCTGGGCCACCGCCCGCACCGCCAGCACATCCATGCCGTCTACCTCTACCCCAGGCATGCCAAACACCGATGCCTTGCGGTAAATCTCCGGCTGCGAGGTGGCGCGCTCGTGGGCCATCCCAATCGCCCACTTGTTATTCTCCACCACAAAGAGAATCGGCAGTTTCCACAGGGCCGCCATGTTCAAACATTCAAAGAACTGGCCGTTATTGGTGGTGCCATCGCCAAAGAAAGAGGCCGTTACCTGGTCGGCATCGGCCTGGCCCAGCGCGTCGCGACGATAGCGCGACTGAAACGCCGCCCCCAGGGCCACAGGAATGCCTTCCCCAATAAAGGCAAAGCCCCCTAGCAAATTGTGCTCACTGGAGAACAGGTGCATTGACCCGCCCCGACCCCGGCTACAGCCCGTTTCTTTACCAAAGAGCTCAGCCATCACCTGCTCAGGGGAAACCCCGGCACTGAGAGCATGGACGTGGTCGCGGTAGGTGCTACAAACGTAGTCGTCTGAGCGCAGAGCCTTAATTACCCCGCTAGAAACGGCTTCTTGGCCGTTGTAGAGGTGGACAAACCCAAACATCTTGCCCCGATAGTACATTTCGGCACACTTATCTTCAAAAAAGCGGCCCAAAATCATATCTTCGTAGAGCATTAGCCCCTCGTCGGCGCTAATTTTGGCTACGGGAGCCTGGAATTGGGGTAGCGTTCGTTCTTGAACCATGGGCTTGCTGGGTCCTACACCGCGATGTCCAACATTTGACTATACGAAAAGTACTCCCCTGAAGGCAACCGGGGATGAGGAAACTGCTCCTATCATACCGAGGGTGGTACAGTTCTTGAAAATGTCCTGCCAGGGTAAACCGTTAGGAAATTGTGAGCAAATTGTTAGTAAATGGGACAGAGTTCCCCCTGGCCATTTGTCAGCGTCTATGATATAAATCTCATCTTTAGTTTGCTGTTGTAGCCTGGCTTAGCTAAGCTGAACTGGCTTGGGCAGCAGGGCGACTGGGCAGGGGAGCCAGCTCAGGCTGAGGGGCCAGGGGTGGGTTGCTTGGGTAAACAGCAGGGCATTGGCGGCTAAAATCCACTATCGCCCTGGCCCAATGGGCTAAAATGCCGGGTTGGAAGATCTGGATGGGGGCTTTTTAGCTACTATTTCGGGTGAATTTGCTGCTGGGGACATGAGCTGTGCATATTCCGTTGGACTACTACCGAATTTTAGGGCTGCCCATTCAGGCGACGGGGGAACAGCTCCAGCAAGCCCATCGCGATCGCGGCCTGCAACTGCCCCGGCGCGAGTTTTCGGAGGTGGCCATTGAGGCGAGAAAACAGTTAATTGATGAAGCCTACCGGGTGCTGTCTGATGTGGAGCGCCGCCGCGAGTATGACAGCGCCTTTCTAGCCCACGCCTACAGTGCCGACTCGCCCGCAGACGAACCCGGCCTGGCCAGCGGTGGATTGGGGGTCAGGCCCGATGTCGGTGAAGCGGCGCTGCGATCGCTGGCCACCGAACCCGTTGCTGGGGAGCCCTCCAGTTCCACCATTGAGATTGAGCCTGGGCAGTTTGCTGGTGCCCTGCTGATTTTGCTGGAAATGGGGGAATACGAGCAGGTGATTCAGCTGGGCCGCCCCTACCTCAGCAGTGGTTCGGGCAACCTGGCCGATGGCCACCTGGGCGACCCTGAGGCGGTGCAGGCCGATGTAGTGCTGACCCTGGCCCTGGCCTGTCTAGAATTGGGGCGCGAGCAATGGCAGCAGCGCCAGTACGAGGTAGCCGCTGAATCCCTGGAAACCGGCCATGAACTGCTGGCCAAGGAAAACCAGTTCCCCACTCTGCGGGCCGAAATTCAGGCTGAACTCTACAAGCTGCGCCCTTACCGGATTTTGGAGTTGCTGGCCCGCCCCCTGGACCAAACCCGCGAACGCCGACAGGGGCTAAAGCTACTCAAAACCATGCTGGAAGACCGGGGCGGTATTGAAGGCAACGAAGACGACCTCTCTGGGCTGGCCATTGACGACTTTCTGCGCTTTATTCAGCAACTGCGTGATTATCTAACCGCCTCGGAGCAGCAGGAACTGTTTGAACATGAGGCCCGCCGCCCCTCTCCCGTGGCCACCTATCTAACCGTCTACGCCCTGTTGGCACGGGGGTTTGCCCGCCATCAGCCTGCCCTCATTCAGCGGGCTAAGCAGTTGTTGATGCGCCTGGGCGGTCAGCAGGATGTCCACCTGGAACAGGCCGTCTGCGCCATGCTGCTGGGCCAAACGGAAGAGGCCAGCCGCGCCCTGGAACTGAGCCAGGAATACGAGCCCCTGGCCTACATCCGCGAACATTCTCGCAACTCCCCCGATCTGCTGCCGGGGCTCTGTCTCTACACCGAGCGCTGGCTGAAGGATGAATTGTTTCCCCATTTTCGGGACTTCAAAGATCAGGAAACCACGCTCAAAGACTACTTTGCTGACCCCCAGGTACAGAGCTACCTGGAGTCGATGTCAGCCAACCCAGACCCTAGCTGGGATGAGTCGCGTCGGTTCTCCATCGCCAGTGGCAGTCCGCTGTCTACCCCGGCTCAGTTTCCTACCGTTGAGGGGTCACTGCCGATTAGGGCCCCCTCTCTAGTTACCCCGGCAACGCTGGCCGCCAATCGACGAGGTGGCCCGCCTACCTCAAACCTCGGTCAAACCAGCCCCATGAGCGCCAGCCCCATGGGCGCTAACCCAATCAGCGCCAACCCCATGAGCAGTAGCGCCGCTGGTCAAAACGGCAATCTACCTCGCTACGGAGGGTCAGTATCTCCGTTTACTCGCAATGGTAGATACGGTCAAGACTCCGCCCCTGCCACCTGGTTCCCTCAGACGGGAGCGGCATCGGTTGAGCCTGGGGAGATGGATGACGATCCAGCTCTGGCAGCGGTGCCCTCTGTGGCGGAGCGAGTGTCGCAACTCTCCCCTGAGGGCCAGCTCATCCCGGCTAGTGCCAGCACCGAGGCCGCGGCGACCGCAGCGATTAGTTCGCCTCGTCGCTCCCGGAAACAGTCCAGTACTCAGGCCAATCAAAACACCGCCGCAACCCTGGCACCGGGACAGGCCTTTCCGCCCTCTACCCAGTCCCCAGGGCGACAACCGGGTAGCCCTGGCACGCCCCGCTGGGGACGGTTGCTACTGGTGGGCACGGTGGGGCTGGTTGGCATTGGCCTGCTAGGGTTTGCGGCCATGCGCACGATGGGCTGGGTAGCCAGCACGGTGAGTGGCCCCAAGCTAAATGGTCGGCCTTTGAACATCAGCGTGGTTGAACCAGCGGTGGAGATTCCTGCCGCCCCTACCGCCGAGGAGCAAATTGGCGT
>CAYUBC010000188.1:0-7293 GCA_964442885.1 uncultured bacterium
AGCCTAGACCAACCCCACATCTTTTATTCCCTGTCAACCTGCGGAATGTAGGCTCTAACCAATGGCGATAGACCTGCAACAATGCCGCGAGAATTTCAGGCGGCGCGCCCTGGAACGCCTGGCGGCGCGGGAGCAACTGCGGCAAATGGCCCGTGAAGCGGCGATCGCAGCCATCACCCTGGTAATTCCTGACTACCCACAGGTTTCTCTACTATATCTATTTGGTTCAGTTACCCAACCCGGCCAGTTTCAGGCCCATTCGGATATCGACATTTCCGTAGCCGGCACCGATGCAGTCACTTACTTTGCCCTCTGGCGCGATCTGGAAACCGCCTGTCCTGGCTGGCCCATCGATCTACGCGAAATTAACCAACCGTCTCACTTCACCAACACCGTTTGCCAACAGGGAGAACTGATTTATGCAGGCCCAAGTCGCACTGCTTAAAGCTAATATTGATGCCGATATCCGCGAAATTAATCGCCTCTATCAACAACTTCAGCCCCATGCGGATGGGTTAGTAGAAACAGAGCAGGCTATTACCTGCATAACCTGTATACGGCCTTTGAAAATATCTGCTTAAATGTGGCCAAAACCTTTGAAAACCAGATTGACGATCGTAGCCAGTGGCACTCGGTTTTACTCAGGCGCATGACTCTTGATATCGAGGGAGTGCGCCCCCATCTCTTGAGTTCTGACGCCTACAGCGGTTTCGGCATGTATTCCGCAATGCTTATACGATTTCCCTCGATCCTCAACGGGTTAGCTTGGTGGTTAGTCAGGCCCAACGGCTACAAGGGCTCTATCCATCTGAACTGGAAGAATTTAAAGGATTTCTAGACTCCCTGATTTATCCTAACGATTCTAGAGTTTGAGTCAGTAGCGCCTTAAACGAGCTACTCGTTAGCCATAGTTAAAGTCAGTCGGAAAACCTTTACTCCACCCCTAAACGGTGGCGGACGGCCTGCCGCGCCTTGGTACACAAGTCATACATTTCCTGGGCGATTTCCTGATTCGCTGAAAAGCCTGGATAGCGCACTTCAACGGCAAAGTCGGTCAGCAACGCCAGGGCGGGGCGAAACTATTCCCAAGCTGGCTCTACCGGATTCAACAGCGTCAGTAGGGCAGTTAAGTCATGAATCTTTGGGAAGGGAATGCCAGCGGCGATGAGCCTGGCTTTGAGGTACTTTTCAATACATTGCTGAGTGTAAAAGCATACGGCATTGTAGTTAGGAAGTTGCTCTGCCCCTAATTCTCGGAAAGCTGTTCTGTAGTCTCCCTCTGCTTTTTCAATCCACACTTGTATTGGCAGTGTCATACAAAACTTTGCCCTTACTCATCACGTCCTGCATAAAAAAGTCCTGCTGTTCTAGCTGTTGGCATAGTTGCTCAGGGGTTCTCACTAGCAGATCAATCGCAAATTTTGGCTTCACTCGGCAACGAATTTCAGAGGCTTTACGGGCAGGATAGCCCTCAAGAGGTAATACCACCAGGAGATCAACATCGGAGTCTTCGGTGGGCTCACCGTAGGCGTAGGAGCCGAAAAGAACAATCAGCTTGGGGTTAAATTGCTCAGCAATCTGTTGGCTTAACGCTTCGATTTGAGCCATGTCAACCATGAGTGCTCTCCAGCCGTTTTCCTCCATTCTGCCACCTTTATCAAGAGTATAGTCCAGGGCTGCCTCAACGATAGAGCATTGGTAACTCCCTGTTCTCCATAGAACCGTTGACGACCAGAAACCCTGCTAGCAACGGCAGGGTTTCTGGTAGTTGGAGGTGCTCCTGGGGAGTTATAGCCCCAGCAGGCGAAGTAGCAAGAGTATGCAGGCGATCGCCAGCAGCGGTGTGGACATGACCACAACCCGGGCAGATAGCCAGGGAGGCAGGTAGATATCAGAAACCGGTTGCCCGTCAGGGGTCAGGTTTTCGGCCAGGGTTCGCAGCGGGCAGCGAAAGCGATTGCCCACGTAGATGATCACTTCTATACTAATTACCCCGAAGGCCAGGGCCGTCCACTGGGTTAGCTGGTTAGTAATGCCGCTATAGAGCAAAACCAAAATAGCGCCGAACATCACTACGAAAACAAAGGTGTGGGCCAGCTTTACCCAGATCAGGGCCGTCATCTCGTCTTATTGAAAATTAACAATTCGAGCAAAGCTATCGGGCTCAAGGCTGGCTCCGCCGACCAGGGCACCGTCAATTTCTGGCTGGGCCATCAGCTCATCTACATTGCCGGGTTTAACGGAGCCGCCGTACTGAATGGGTACATCGGGGTTTTTCAGCAACTTGCGAATGCCGCCAATCACCTGATTGGCTTCTTCGGCTTCGCAGGTGTCGCCGGTGCCAATGGCCCAGATCGGTTCGTAGGCAATAACTAAGTTCTCTTGATCGATGTCTACCATGCCCTTCTCAATTTGGGTGGTAATCACCGACTGGGTTTCTCCAGCATCACGCTGCTGCTTGGTTTCGCCCACACAGAGAATGGGCGTTAACCCACAGCGTTGTGCCCGCTGTAGGCGCAGGTTCACCGTTTCGTCGGTATCGGCAAAATACTGGCGGCGCTCGCTGTGGCCCACAATTACGTAGCGCACGCCCAGCTCGCGCAGCATGTCCCCGGAGATTTCACCCGTGTAGGCCCCTTCTAACTCCCAGTGGATGTTCTGTGCTCCTACCTTAACCCTGGCCCCGTGCAGGCTCTTAGACAGGGCGCTCAGGGCCGTAAACGGCGCACATAGCACTATCTCGCGCCCATCGGGTGTGTCAGTCAGGTGTCCTAAAAAGTGACGCAAAAAGTCCAGGGTCTCAGCCTGGGTCTTATACATCTTCCAGTTGCCAGCAATGATAATTTTCCGCACGGTTATTCAGGGTCGAAGGTCAGCGCTACAAACTCGCATCATTGCATCCTACTAAGAAAGGAACCCCGGATCAAATCTTGTCATCAACATTTGATCCGGGGGATAGGGATAGCCGGGGCTTGCGCCTACAGAGCTTTGCGGTCGCGGGCGGCGGCGGCTTCATCGGGGTGAATGTTCAGACGAGTCAGGTTAATGCGGCCTCGGCCATCGATTTCCCGCACTTTAACGATGACCTCATCGCCAACATTCACTTCGTCTTCGACTTTAGCCACCCGATAGTCAGCCAGTTGGGAAATGTGAATCATCCCCTCTTGACCGGGCATGAACTCCACAAACGCCCCAATGGGAATCACCCGTGTGACAATGCCAACAAAGACATCGCCAGCGGCAGGCTTGAAGACGATGGACTCAATGAGCGCCTTCGCCTGTTTGGCCTTTTCCCCGGCAATGGAGGAGACGGTCACGGTGCCATCGTCGGCGATATCCACCTTGGCTCCGGTTTGCTCGGTAATGGACTTGATTTTTTTACCGCCAGGGCCAATGACCATGCCAATCAGGTCAGGATCAATCTTGAAGCTGATTAATCGTGGTGCGTAGGGCGATAGCTCGGTGCGGGGCTGGTTGATGGTAGCCAGCATTTTTTCAAGAATGTGCAACCGAGCCGGTTTAGCCTGGTGGATGGCATCGGCAATCACCTGAATCGGCAGGCCGCTGATTTTCATGTCCATTTGCAGGGCGGTAATGCCGCTGTCGGTACCGGCCACCTTAAAGTCCATATCGCCCAGAAAGTCTTCAATGCCCTGGATATCGGTAAGAATGCGAACCTCATCGCCTTCTTTAATCAGCCCCATCGCCGCACCGCTGACGGGTTTGGTGATGGGTACGCCCGCATCCATCAACGACAGGGTAGAACCGCAGACTGAGCCCATTGAGGTCGAGCCGTTGGAAGACAACACTTCCGACACCACCCGAATCACGTAGGGGAAGTCTTCCTGGGGCGGCAAGACGGGTACTAAGGCCCGCTCAGCCAAAGCACCGTGGCCAATTTCACGGCGACCGGGCGATCTCATGGGGCGAGTTTCACCCACTGAGTAGGGGGGAAAGTTGTAGTGGTGCAGGTAGCGCTTTTCTTCTTCAGGGTGGAGGTCATCCATCATCTGGGCATCGCCAGGGGTGCCCAGGGTGACCACCGACACCACCTGGGTCAGGCCCCGCTGAAACAGTCCGGTACCGTGTACCCGATTGGGCAGCAGCCCTACCTGGCAGTAGATGGGCCGCACTTCATCCAGCTTGCGCCCATCTACCCGCACCTTCTCTTCGATAATTTGCTGACGCATCAGCTTCTTGGTGACGGATTTGTAGGTGTTACCCAGGGCTTTGCTGTCCGCCGCTACCGCCACCTTGATGGGATCCTCTTCACCCAGGTCGGCAATCGCAACAACCAGGTCGGCCTTAATGGCATCTAGCTTTTCATCTCGTTCTGGCTTAGTCAGCTCAAACTGCTTGAGAACGTCTTTGATAGCAGCGGCAGTTTTGTCTTCAATGAAGGTGGCCAGAGTGGGGTCGGTTTCGGGCTGTGGCTCCTGCACCAGGTCAATACCCAGTTCTGCTATCAGGTCGCGCTGGGCCTGAATCAGGTCTTGTACCACCTCATAGCCAAAGTCGATGGCTTCGATTACATCGGTTTCAGGCAGCTGGTTGGCTCCGGCCTCCACCATAATCACCCCATCGGGGGAACCGGCCACAATCAGATCCAGGTCGCCGCTTTCAACTTCTTTGTAGGTGGGGTTGATGACAAAATCATCTCCCACCAGGCCCACGCGCACGGCTGCCATTGGCCCATTAAAGGGAATTTTAGCCAGCAATACTGCCACAGAAGCGCCAGTAGCGGCCAGCACATCGGGCGGCACCTGCTCATCCATAGCCAGGGTAGTGGCCACAATTTGAATGTCGTCCCGCAGCCAGTGAGGAAACAGGGGCCGCATGGGCCGGTCAATCAAGCGGCTGATCAGCGTCGCTCGCTCTGGGGGTCGCCCTTCTCGGCGTAAAAAGCCTCCCGGAATACGACCGGCAGCGTAAAGACGCTCTTCGTAATCTACCAGCAGAGGCAAAAAGTCAATGCCCTCGCGGGCGGCGGCCCGAGTCGCTGTTACCAGCACAGCGGTTTCTCCCGACTGCACTAACACTGCGCCGCCCGCCTGAGGGGCTAGCAGGCCCACTCGCAGCTTAATGTCTCGGCCATCAAAGGATATTGATTTTTCAATTTCTTGCATCGACACCTACGTCCTTCCTGTTCTTTTAGCGTTCTTTTGCTTCACTTTGGCCTGATCCTAACACCGATAGCCCCAATGGCTTCTCATTGGCCTGGCTAGAGTGGAAATTAGGAGAAAGAATTAAGATTTGCGAGGCACTGCCCCAGGCCAATAACGTCTGTAGCCTCCTAGGATTAACTCAGTATCTGCTTCAGGCCAGATAGCGCTTGGCTAACAAGTGAGCAATCGAGATTTTGGGGAGACACGGGATGGCGATATTAGTCACAGGCGTGGCGGGTTTTATTGGCTATTTTGTGGCGCAACGGTTGTTAGAAACTGGCACCGAGGTTTATGGCATTGATAACCTCAACGACTATTACGATGTCAGCCTGAAACAGGCTCGGTTGAGCCGATTGCAGCATCATTCACAATTCACCTTTGAGCAGCTCGATTTGTTTGATCGAGAGGGGATGCTGGCCCTCTTTAGCCAGCATCATTTCCAGCATGTGATTCATCTTGCCGCCCAGGCCGGGGTGCGCTATTCCCTTGAAAATCCCTTTGCCTACGCCGATAGCAACCTATCCGGCTTTCTTAACCTGCTGGAGGGCTGTCGCCGCATGGGGGTAGAGCATTTAGTGTTTGCTTCCTCTAGTTCGGTGTACGGGGCCAATCGCAAGGTTCCTTTTTCGGTGGAGGATCGGGTTGATCACCCGGTATCCCTCTATGCCGCTACCAAAAAGGCGAATGAACTAATGGCCCATGCCTACAGCAGCCTCTACCAAATTCCGACTACAGGGCTGCGTTTTTTCACGGTCTATGGTCCTTGGGGGCGACCTGATATGGCCTATTTCAAATTTACAGAGGCTATTCTTCAGGATCGGCCTATTCTGGTCTACAACCATGGCCGCATGAAGCGGGATTTTACCTACATTAATGATGTGGTAGAAGGGATTATGCGGGTAATGGCCCAGCCTCCAACTCCATCAAATGCTGTCGATGCTATCAATGAGACCTTAGCTCCCTACAAGCTTTATAACATCGGCAATCATCAGCCTATTGAGCTACTCAGGTTCATCGAAGCGATCGAGGTAGCCCTGGGAAAACCAGCCCAAAAGGTGATGCAGCCGATGCAGCCAGGCGACGTCGTCAATACCTATGCCGATGTTACAGACCTCATGTCCGATGTGGGTTTTGCTCCAAATACGCCCATTGAAGACGGTATTCAGCAATTTGTGGTGTGGTATCGCGACTATTATCAGGTCTAGTGCCAATGGCCTGTCAACAGGCCAAATCACGCCATGACTCCACATTTAAGCCGTTGCTGGTTTATGGCAACGGCTAGTTCGTGTAGGTTGGGTGCAACGAAGTGAACTCCAACAGCAGCAGGCTTTGTTGGGTTCTGCTAAGGCTTTACCCAACCTACACATCAAGGACTAGTAGGCCAGCGTTTCCAGCGTTTCCCGCAAATAGCGGCGCACCAGAGCATCTAGAGAAACGCTGTCAGCTTCGCCTTCAGCCAGTTCACTCTTCCAGCTTCTAAAGCCAGAACTATTGGCAATGGCACACTTTAGGCTATACCAGATACGAGCATGGTCAGAAAGCTGCTTTGAATCGATAGAGCGAGATACTGCCATAGCTGCCTCAATAAGATCTCAAACACAACAAAGATTTTCTGAATATCAGCCCCAACGCCCAACACCTAAATTCCAACCGGGGATGGAAATTGGAAGGGATAGAGATTTCTCCTGTATCTGTATTTAAAAATAACGCAAGTGCCCCATTATCATTGTGACAAACGCCACAATTATCGAGGGTTTCCCGGTTCTCAATAGCCCGAAACCGGGCGAGCACCGGTAGCTACTTCCACCTCTACGTCCACCTCCACGGTATCGTGACCGGAGGCATCAGCCGTTGCTAGGGGCATAGGGGTAGGCGCTGAGGCAACTGTTTCTGGCACCAAGCTTTCTGGCACCAAGCTTTCTGGCACCAAGCTCTGGGCTACAGCCTGAGAACCCCCCACAGCCACGTTTAGAGCCGCCTCAGCTGCTTGGGCAAATTCAGGGTGGACAGAGCTAGCTGGGTCAGGCTCAGCCCTGTTGCCTGGTGGCGTAACCATTGGCAGTATGCGCTTAAGGGGTAGACCAACCTGGGTGAAATCCTCAGCTACGCGCTCAGTGGGGTAGGGAAC
>CAYUBC010000189.1:0-7271 GCA_964442885.1 uncultured bacterium
GGAGTTACGGGAATCGCTAGCCCGCCATTGTCCTGGTCGATGGTGGGTTGGGCGGCGATGGGGGCAGTGGCACCAGCGCCCGGAGGCGATGCGGGGGCGGCTCCGGTGGGCGGCTCTTGAGCCAGGGTGGTGGACGCTGGACCGGGAGCGGGAACCGGAGCAACTGGATTCGCCTCAGCGGGATTCGCCTCAGCGGGATTTGTTTCATTGGGCTGGGCGCTGGGCGGAGAGGCCGCCGTGGTGCTCCCCGATGGGGTCGGTGGGACGGCAGGCTGGGCGGCAACGGGGGCAGAGCCCGTTGGCGGCTCAATACTCACGGTAGGAGACGAGGGGACGGGGGCGGTGGGGGTAATGGCTACCCCAACGGCGGCATCCAGTTCTTCCAGGCTGGGTACGGCCACCTGCTCAGCCTCTGGCAAACCCAGGTTAAAGGGGTCAATGGCCAGGGTCTCTGGCAGGGTGTTGAAGGTATCCAGATTAGAGGGCAGCATCAGGTTTGAAGCTGAGATGCTCAACCGTCCTATGCCCGTGTAGGGCCAGCTCAGGTTGGGGTCAGCCGGTAGCTCCGGCAGTTCAACAATCATGCCCTGGCTGCTGGTCGTTCCAGCGGCGGCGGGTTCTGCACTGGGCTGAGCGGCCAGGGGGGTCAAAATCCACTGGGTTTGCTCCCCGGCGGCAATGGCCACAAGCTGCACCTGCTCTGGCGAAATTCTCACCCCAGCATCGAGGGTCAGAATGATCCGCACGGTATCGCCATTTAGCTGAGTCAGGGTGATCTGGCGCACTGGCCCGTCGTAGGCTGCCTCGGTTGGCACGTTGCCCAACTGGGTTTGGGGAATGTCTAACACAATTTGGTTGGCATCCACCGCCACTGTGTACTGGGGCGTGACGCCCTCCGGCAGGGTTAGGGTTAACTGCTGGTTAGCGGGGTCAAACTGCCAGGCCGCCAGAGTCGCCGCCAGGGCCGCTGAACTCATTATGACCAGGGTAGAGAGAGCCACTCCTCCGCCCAATCCAGCCGCAGCGCAGGGATGGGCAACAGAGGATAGTCTGAAACTGGATTTCGGCGGGTGAAACTTTGGCATGGGTATTACCTTACGAAAGCGTTCTAGCGTCAGCAAGCTGGGTGGATTGGGCGGAGGCAAACGCTAGGTATAGCGTTCTCGCCCGATCAACACAGCCTAGATACAGCGTGACTCCGTGAACCTAACTAAGGATACGCACAATTTCCAAAAATGCAAGACCTTTGGGAAAGCAGGAGAAGAGCAGCAGGGTGCATCCCAGTTTCGTAGTCCACGGCTAGCCGCTTGATCACGCTTGCCGCTCAACTCTTCGAGCCAGGAAACGATCTGGCGAGCCCGGCAGATTAAACCGAGCCTCATTCATTGGCCATTTACCGAATTTCTTGCGCTTGTTGCCGCCGCTGCTTGAGATATGCCTCTACATCTTTATTGCTGCACAGCTCCCTCAAAAAAACCACCCGTAGCTATGCAGCCCCTTACCCAGAATGTTAACGCCCAGGTAGCAGACCCAAACGACGGCAAAACCCGTGGCGGCGAGAATGGCCGGTCTGCGTCCCTGCCAGCCTTTGGTGATGCGGGCATGGAGGTAGGCAGCAAACACGAGCCAGGTAATCAGCGCCCAGGTTTCCTTAGGATCCCAGCTCCAGTAAGAGCCCCAGGCTTCGTTGGCCCAGACTGCTCCAGCGATAATACCAATGGTGAGCAGGGGAAAGCCCAGGCCAATCATGCGATAGCTGATGTTATCCAGGGTGTCGGCCAGGGTGAGGCGCTGGGGAGACAGCTTGACTGAGGCCACAGGGGACTGGGCCACCTGGGGCTTTTCAATCACTACGGTATTACCGGGGGCTAGGTTACCAAGGGCTACTTCCTGGGCTGGGGGCTGAGGTTCAGCAACGGGCTGAGCGGCTCGATGCAGCTTAACGTCTCGAAAACTACCAGTGCCCACGGAGCTGCCCTTGAGTTCTACCGCCTGACCACGGGTGACGATTAGAAAGGAGATCGCCAGCAGTGCCCCCACCAGCAGGGCGGCATAGCTGAGCAGCATAACGCTGACGTGCATCATCAGCCAATTGGATTTGAGGGCCGGTACCAGGGGCTCTGAGCCCTGCATGTTGGTCGGTAGCGACAGCGTCGCAAAGGCCGTAATGACCATTGCAACGGGGGCGGTGACGGCTCCTACCAGAGGGCTCTGGCTCATCCGTTCGGCGACCAGGTGCATGGCCGTAATGCCCCAGGCCAGGGCAAACAGCGACTCGTAGAGATTGCTCATGGGGAAGTAGCCACCTTCCACCCAGCGGGCCACGAGTAATGCCCCAATTGTGAGGTTGCCCACGGCCATTCCCGCCGTGCCCAGGGCAGGCAGTAGAGAAACCCTGGGAAAAGCTATGCCGCACCAGTACAGCAACAGAGTGGCAAACAGCACGGCGAAGGATACATTATCAAGCCAGCCTTGGAGCGCAATCAAATCCATGGGGGTCATGATGGGTGAAGGTCTTTCTATCCTACCGAGTTTTGTGGCCTAACAGGTTTGTGAACGCCATTATGACCTCCCAGGCCGTGATGGGAGAGAAGGGCAAAGGGCGGGGAGGCGATAGAGGACGCTGGCCCGGCCTAGGGGGACGGAGGCGGGTCTGCCGCGGGGGGACTGGGTGGGGTAGCGTCGGTGGCAGGGGGGGCGGAATCTGGAGCCGGTAATGGCCCAGGGCGCTCGCCACGCTTGAGGGCGGCGGTGATGTCGTAGCGCACCTGGCGATCGCTCAGCACTGTAGCCGTCACGCCAATCGCCTCGATGGCCTCGGCGCTGAGCAACCCTTCCGTGGGCAGGGGCGGCAGCAGCAGGATGTTCTCAGCGGCGGCCAGGCCTATCAGGTCGATGAAAAAGTGGCCATTGTTGGGGCGGGGGGCGTTGCCGGTGGTGGCCTGGAACAGGGGCGCTGAGGCCAGAGGGCGACTGGGCTTGGGGACTACCAGGTCGGCCACGCCCTGGCCAGCGGTGAAGAACAGCACGTCGCCATCGAGCCAGCCGTGGGCCAGGCTGAGGGAGTTGAAGGGAGCTGTCCAGCGGGTCACCGGTAGACCGCCCAGATCTGCCGCTTCCACCGTGTAGCGGTAGCGGTTAGCCATCACCTCGTCCAGCCGTTTGAAGGTATCGGTAGCCGCCTGGCGATCGCTGGCCTTGACCATCAGCACCAGGGCTGGGTTCGGCAGAGAACCGCCGGGCGTATCCGGAGCCGGAGGTGGGGCAAGCACGCCGAGGGCAAACTCTCCGCCCATCCAGGGCAGCAGGTCTTCTTCCAGCACCAGGCCGGTGGTGGATTGTAGACCGAGGGTAATCTCTTCCGGCTGAAGGGGAAACAGCGCCGAAAGCTGTTGGCCGGTGGTAAAGTCTTCCCAGAATTGCTGAAAGTCGCCGGTAGAGACCATCAGTAGGGTATCGGCGGGCAACCGCTGGGTCATCTGACCGGCCTGGTTGCTTGTATTGAAGACCTGCGGCCCTTGCTCCAGCCAGCTCACGGCCTGCAAATGTAACCCCTGGCTCTCTAAGGTGAGGGAACCAACCAGAGCCCTGGGCGCTTGCAGAGCCTCCAGGCGGCTGGCCGCTGGGGGAGGATCTGTCGTGCTGGCCAGGGTTTGCACGGCAGCGGGCACATCCACGTAAAGCCGAGCCAGGGAACGGGTTTCCTCCAGTTGCTCAAAGGCTTTGGTAAAACCCGGTTGATTCACCAGCGCCTGGCCATCCCGAAAGGCGTCGATGGCCTGTTTGAGCAGCCCCACCTGGGGGCTGACCAGGGCCAGTTCTGGATTCAGCACGGCGGCGTAGAGGGGGGTATCATCCTGGCTCTCTAGCTGTTGAAGGGTAATGCCCCGGTAGGGGTTATCGCCCACCTCCTTAGCCTCCACCAAACGGTTGCCCAACCCTTCCTGGGCGGCACTGGCATTGCCAATGGGAACGGCGGCCACCAGGTTAGAGGCCAGATCCAGAGTGGGGGGAAGCCCTGGCACCGGCGTGGGTGAGTCCTGGCTGGGCAAAAAGGCCAGGGTGATTTCTGCCCCCACCCAGGGCTGGAGGTCGGTAACGGGGTTAATGCCAGCGTCGGTAATCAGGCGATCGCGCCACTGGGCCAAAACCTGATCAAACTGGGCCTGGGTGGCGGGGGTACCAAACTGCCGCAGCCGTCGCCACTGGGCCTCATCGGTAGAGAGGGCCAGCACCATAACGGCATCCTCAGGAATGGCGTTCGCGCCGGTCGGCAATGCCTTGATTAAGTTGCCACGGCGCGCCATCACCCAGAGGGCAAGGGCACCGCTGCCCAGAAATAAAAGCGCAGCGCCAAGCACCATCAACAGCGGCGGCTTTTTCTGCAACACCATAGCCGAGCCAATAATAAATTGCGATTTTGCCCTGACACTCTAGCAAAGAAAGCAAAATTAGGAGCTATCTCAATTAGCCGGGTTGGCTGCGTGGTCGCGGCTGGCCGGGTTGGATTAGGTTTCGTCTACAACTGGCGTTCTACCCGCACCATGCGCTGGTAGGCCAACCAGCCCGTAGCCACCATAACGACCGCAAAAATGGCCAGAAACCAAACATGCTCACCCACCTCGGCCAGAGAGTTACCCTCGGCGGCTACC
Organism: uncultured bacterium; assembly: GCA_964442885.1. Lineage (GTDB taxonomy): Bacteria > Cyanobacteriota > Cyanobacteriia > Phormidesmidales > Phormidesmidaceae > Nodosilinea. Next base: position 4,653 of record CAYUBC010000189.1, read on the forward strand.
CCTGCCATCGCCTCGATCATGTGATAAATCGGATTGAACTGGGTGAGAGTTAACAGAGAATCTGGAAAAAAGGTGGCTGGCATAAACGCGCCGCCCAAAATCATCAGCGGAATGCCAAAGGCCGCTACCAGGGCGTTAACATCCTCCGTGCGGCGAGCCAACTGGGTGCCCAACACAAACCCAACCCCCACGTAGGCCGCAATGCTGAGCAGCACAATTAGCATTGCGGCCAGGGGGCTACCTTCCAAACGACCACCCTGGGAGAGGGCGATGCCGTACATCAACACCCCCTGCCCCAGACCGATGGCGGTGTAGGCCAGACAAATTCCCAAAAAGTAAGACACCCCGCTCAGGGGCGACAGAAACAGTCGTTTGAGGGTTTGCTGCTCTCGCTCGGCAACCACGGTGGCGACGCTGCCCCCCAGACCACTGAAAAATAATGCGGCCCCTACCAGGGTGGGCGGGGCGGCCAGGGTATAAGCTTCGGCCAGAGAAACCTGGGTGCGCTCCTGCAAAATCAGGCTGTTGAGGATGAGCAGCAGGACTGGGAAGATGGCCCAAAAAATCAGGCTACGTTTGCGGTGCAAGAGTTCAATTAAAATGCGCTGGGCAACAGCCAGAGTTTCTCGCACGTATTTCATCAGGATGAGTAGACTGTAAAAGCAACTTAATACTACAGTTTTTAAGAGGTTTCACAGCGGACTACCCCCTTCATTGGGATTAGAGTCCACCTCCTCTGGCCGGGAGTCTTGTGATACCGTATGCCCAAGTCGCTCTCCACACACCCTGAGGGATCTCTCCCTGAGGCCGAGTTTGACCTAAGCGAAGACCTACGTATCTGATGAGCCAATCCCTAGAGGGGCTGTTTGCCCAAACCCTCGCCCGTCGCAATGTGCTGAAGCTGTTTGGCGTTGGGAGCATTGCGGCACTGTTGAGTTATTCCCGGTTGAGTAAACCTCAGCCCACGGTCTATCAGCAAGATCGCCTGGAATTGCCCGCTCGCGTCGGGAAACCGACGACGGCGGTGATTATTGGTGGCGGTTTGGCTGGCCTTGCAACAGCCTACGAACTGAGCCAGCGGGGAATCGCGGTTACCTTGCTAGAGCGCTCGCCCCAGTTAGGCGGCAAAATTGCCAGTTGGCCCATCCAGGTCGGCGACGACCAGTTCATGATGGAGCACGGCTTCCACGGCTTCTTTCCGCAGTATTACAACCTGTTTAGCCTGGTTAACGAGCTGAATATTCGGCAGAACTTTAAGCCGCTGGATTTCTATTCCCTGGTGTATAAAGAGCACTACGCCCCGGAGGTGTTTCGGCCCAGTAATTCGGCCTTTCCGTGGAATGTGGTGGATTTGGCCATTTCTTCCTCAAATCGGCTGGAATGGGGCATCAACCTGACCCAACTCAAGCACCTCCAGGTGTTTCGGGAAATTACTGGCTTTCGCAATCCCCAGAGCTACGAGCGGCTGGACAATATCTCGGTGGCCGACTGGGTAGCGGACGACTTTCCCCGCGGGCTTTATGACCTTTACTTTCTGCCCTTTGCCAAATCCAGCCTGAATGCGCCGGATGCCTTAAGCGCCGGGGAACTGATGCAGTTCTTCCACTTCTACTTTTTTGGTAATCCTGAGGGGCTGGCCTTCAACGGCACCTGTCAGGATATGGGGCGATCGCTGGTTGATCCAATGGTAGAGGCTATCCAGGCCAACGGTGGCCAGGTACTAACCGGGGTTACGGTCAGCCAGGTGGCCTGGCAGGATGGCCAGGTGGCCAACGTTACCTACCAGAAGGGCAGTGTGGCCACCAACCCGGTGCCGTTTTGGGTAGAGCGCAATCCCCTGCTCAGTTCTGAAACGATGGACTACTTTGGGGCTGGCGATCAGGTCTACTCGGTAGCGCCAGGGGCCGACCAGGCGCTTTCGCTGACCTGTACCCACCAGGGTTGTAGCGTGCAGCGCCAGGTATCTACCACGGGGGATGGTTATCTCTGCCCCTGTCACGGTGCTGCCTACGCCAGCGATGGCACGGTGCTGGCTGGCCCCGCCCGCGAGAACCTGAATCGCTTTAGGGTGATGCAGCGCCAGGGCGATCGGATCCAGCTGGTTGCCGCTAACCAGGCCTCCATTACGGACAGCGCCCGCACCCTAACGGCTGACTACTACGTGATGGCGGCGGATATCCCCGGCATTAAGGCTCTATTTGCCCTATCTGAAGGCCCGGTGGAACCCACCCTGGCCGCCCAGGTGGATCAGCTCCAGGTGGCTGACCCCTTCGCCGTGGGCCGCTTCTGGCTAGATCGAGACTTTGACTGGGAGCATAGCTGGTTTACCTCCCTCTCCGGCTACCGGCTGACCGATAGCATCACCCTCTACCACCGCATTCAGGACGACTACATTGCCTGGGCCGAGCGCACTGGCGGCAGTGTGGTGGAACTGCACGCCTACTGCTACAAGGAAAAAGAATTCCCCACCCAAGCCGATATCCTGAATACCTTTGAGGCCGAGCTGTACGAGGTTGTCCCCTCGCTGCGGGGGGCCACGGTTCTGCATCGGCAGTTGGTGAATCAGAAAAACTTTGCGGGGTTTCCCCCCGGTAGCTTTGCCAATCGCCCGCAAACCAC
>CAYUBC010000190.1:0-2287 GCA_964442885.1 uncultured bacterium
TCAGTCCCCCTCTCCCAAAAATGGGAGAGGGGGAGGCCAGACAAGGCTTTCCGGCTCCCCTTCTCCCGTCCTGGGAGAAGGGGTTGGGGGATGTAGCTTGCTTCCCGGAGGGTGGGAAAAGCCCGAACAGCAAAGGTTCCGGAACTTATGTGTACACAGTAGCCTTCCTGGGAGAGGGGCTGGGGGAGAGGGCTAGCGGGGACTTTGCGATATACTGAATCTACTAATTCGTTGGCAGCGGGCTCCCTCAGGAGCGGGTGTAGGGGGAAGGTAGATCTGATAAAGCAATTGATTTACCGGATTGTCAGAGTGCCACGGTCGCCATCCAACTCAGCCATAACGCCAACCGGCAGGGCGGCATTCTCGCCATCGTGGCCAAAGGGCAAGTCTGACACAATGGTCAGGCCGAGGTCGCCAAGGCGATCTCGCAACACCTCCTGGACAGTGAAGCTAGGCACCTCCGCCGGTGGGTCGCAGCGGCTAAACCGCCCCAGGGCAATGCCCGTCACCCCAGCCAGCTTACCCATCATGCGCCAGTGGGTCAGCATCCGGTCGATGCGGTAGGGTGCTTCGGTGACATCCTCCAGGGCCAGAATGACGCCGTTCAAATCGGGCTCGTGGCCGGTACCCAGCAGGTGGGTAGCCACCGTGAGGTTAGCTGGCAGCAGGCGTCCGGTAGCCCTGCCGCCGCCCCAGCCCAATCCCTGTAGCGGCAGCAACGGCTGACCCATCACTAAGTTCTTAAGCCGCTGTTGCGACCAACTGGGCTCAGCGGCCACAGTGGTCAGCAGCGGCCCGTGGATCCCGGCAATTCCCTGCCCGGCCAAACTCCACAGCAAGCTGGTGATGTCTGAAAAGCCAATCAGCCATTTTGGAGTAATGTCCCTGGGCCACGCCCAGTCCTCTAGCAGCCGGGCCCCGCCGTAGCCACCCCGGGCGCAGAGAATGCCACGACAGGTAGGATTGGTCAGGGCCTCTGCCAGGTGCTTTCGCCGAGCCGGATCGGCCCCGGCTAAATAGCCCCAGCGCTGCTCTACAGCGGGGGAGACCTCTACCTCAAAGCCCCAATTCCGCCAGAGGTTGACGCCCTGGTTAAAGCTCTCCAATTCCCGCAGTGCGCCACTGGGGGCAATGACCATGAGGCGATCTCCCGCCGCCAAAAAGGGTGGATAGCTACAGGGCTCTAGGGACATTACAGGATAGGATCCTTATCGGGCAGGTCTGCTATTAAGCTCTGTTTGCCGCCAAGACCTGGGTCTACAGAGCTTTGCTTATCCTACAAGCACAAAGCCATCCTAAAGTGGCATCATAAAAAGCTGGAGCTTGTAAGGCGAGTAAAGCGTTGGCCATTGTTCGAGTCCGTCAGCACGTTAATCCGCTCAGTGAGCGCTACCAGATCCCCATCGCCAAGCCAGTCTGGGAGCAGGTTTATGCTAACCCCCAACAGCCGCTGCACATTGACATCGGCTGCGGTAAGGGCATTTTTGTGCGGCAAATGGCCGAGCTTCAGCCTGAGTGGAACTTTTTGGGGTTAGAAATTCGTAAACCTGTAGTTGAGCAGGCCCAAAATCGGCAGCAAGAGGCTGGGTTGACCAACCTCCATATCATGTACTGCAATGTCAACCTTTCCTTTCGCACCCTAATGGAAAGCTGGGGGCAACCTAACCCACTTCAGCAGGTTTCGATTCAGTTTCCAGACCCCTGGTTTAAAAAGCGGCATCAGAAGCGTCGGGTCCTGCAACCAACATTAGTGGAGGAACTGGCGGAGTTTTTACCGACTGGGGGAAGCGTGATCATCCAGTCTGACGTAGAAGCGGTGGCTTTAGATATGGTGGAGCGCTTGAACGAAAATTCTCAATTCAGCCGTGCCGTTCAAGACTGGCTGCCGTTCAGCCCATTTCCGGTACAGACGGATCGAGAGCGGGTGACTCTGGAACAATCTCTACCCGTTTATCGAGCAGTTTTTCTACGGCATTAGCGGAAACTAATCTAGAAAATTCCGGTCGTCATCGAGACAGGCATCCCAACTGGCTGAGAGGGCATCGGCTACCATTGCTTCTAACGTAGCCGTGTTAACCGTTCGGGTGAGATGCTCTTTCATCGGGTCAGAAAGGGGCACCAGCCGCAGCCGCCGATTATCCTGTACCAGGTCAAAGTGGCTTTGCTCGTAGGCCGTTTTACCAATTTCCAGGTAGTCAAAACTATGCACGTTAATGTATAAGGTACTATTAGCAACAAGTGTCGCTTGCTGTGGGTCAGCAAAGACCTCCATCACCAACCCCTGCCC
>CAYUBC010000190.1:2297-7222 GCA_964442885.1 uncultured bacterium
CCCTTCCGAAAGGAGTGCCCCATTGTCCAGGTGGCTATAACGCACTTCTCCCAGATCTTGCAAAAGTCTGAGCATGTCGGCCTTATGGACAATGACCCCGGTATCTACCAGGCAAGGGGCAAGGTGGTTCAAGTCTTTAACACGCTCGTGACTCATAGCTCGTTAACCACGCTACGTCAATCTCTGGAGCAGGCTGGTTCGCTTTGCTCTTAACGCTATACTTTCACGATACTCGATATTGCTGGTAATGATCCGCCCTACTAAGCTTTCTTCCTTGGATCCAGACTGCTCTTAGCTTAGCTAAAGCCGCCTCTGCTGAGCCTTCCAATCAACAACTCAGATGTCCAGGTCGTTACCGAAATGTTGTCTTATGTTGAGGAGGAGGTTCCCTGTCTTTGCCGACCGATGATCCCACGGCTAAGCCCGCTACTCCCTCAGAGCCGCCCACCAGAGCAGGCTTTTGGCCCAGGTTAGGCGGGGCAATTTTGTTCTACACCTGCCTGCCTTTGCCTCGCTGGTGGAGCCCCAGGTTTGAAGGCATTGCCACCCTGGCTCCATTAGTGGGTGTTCTGTTGGGAGTCGCTCTCGTAGTGGCCGATGCAGGATTGCAGGCGCTAGGCGTAGCGGCCTTGTTGCGGAGTGCCCTGGTGGTTGCGCTCTGGCTGGGGTTGACTGGGGGCCTGCATCTGGATGGCGCTATGGATACCGCCGATGGACTGGCCGTAATGGATCCTCAGCGACGATTAGCGGTCATGGCAGACAGCCGCACCGGAGCCTTTGGGGTGATGGCAGCGATCGCCATTTTAGGGCTCAAAACCCTGGCCCTGGCTGACCTGGAAGTGGGTCGGGAGTGTTTTTTAGTCGCCGCAACCCTATGGAGCCGGTGGGGGCAGGTGATGGCCATCGCCAACTACCCCAATCTCAAGCCATCTGGCAAAGGAGCCTTGCACAAAACGCACATAAAATTACCTGACGATCTATTGCTAGGGCCTGTGCTTGGCCTATTGCTCTGTGCGCTTTGCATGTTTCGCCATCCCGATCAACTGGCCCCATCCGTCGGGGGATTCGTCGGCAGTCTCACTATCGCGCTGTTGGTTGGGGCCTGGCTGCATCGTCGCCTGGGTGGCCATACCGGCGACACCTACGGCGCTACGGTGGAATGGACGGAAACCTTTGTCCTTTGCCTGGGTGCCCTACTCGAAACGTCCTTAATTAATCCCGGCTAGCCTAGCAAGGGATATCCACCTCATTTTTCCGCACATTTTCCTGAGCAGAGTATTTTGGAGGATTTCCATTTTGGCAGTACTCTGCGATAGTGTGACTGTGCAACGCGCCGAGGAGGTTAGCGGTGGTTCCTCTAAGAGACGATAACCCCACACAAATTACGCCCTACGTTACCTACGGGCTGATTGTGCTAAATATGGCTATCTTTATCTACGAACTCAGTTTATCCTCTTACGATCTGACTAACTTTTTTAGGGCCTGGGCTGTTGTCCCTGAGGAATTTTCCACCAGTTTGACCACCGGCATTTCAACCCCCAATGCCGAAGAATGGCTTACCCTCTTTACCAGCCAGTTTCTCCACGGTGGCTTCCTCCACCTGGCCGGTAATATGCTCTATCTGTGGATTTTCGGCAATAACGTTGAAGATCAGATGGGCCACGTTCGCTTTCTGCTGTTTTATCTGCTCTGCGGCGTACTCGCCAACCTGGCTCAGTGGTTTTTTGCTACCGGCTCTGACATTCCTTCCCTAGGGGCTAGTGGAGCAATTGCTGGTGTCATGGGAGCCTACATCTTTCGCTTCCCAGAGGTGCGCATTCTTACTCTGGTGCCCATCGGCCCCTTCCCGCTGCCCCTGCAAATTCCTGCCATTTTCTACCTGGGTATCTGGTTTGTGCAACAAGCGTTTTACGGCCTTGTTAGCCTGGAAGCTCCAACTATGATTGGCATGGAAGGCGGCGGCATTGCTTACTGGGCCCACGCTGGTGGGTTTGCCATTGGCGCTCTGTTGGGGCCATTTTTTGGGCTGTTTAGCCGCAAAGATACGGTTTCTCTCCCCGTTGCTGACTCGTCTGATCTGCAATAAATTCCCCTAAGACCGAACCAATGCAGGCAATCTTTCGGTAGATGCATAGATCGCTTCGAGCATCACTTCAGAGTAGGAATTTAGAGCCGAAGATAATGATGTAGTTCGCGTCATAATTTAGTTTTTTTGAATTCCCAGGGTGTAGCACAGGGCCGCATTAATCTTGGAGTCGGGAAACAACACAAGAACTATATCACCACGCCTATAGTTCATCGTAAACATCCATTTCAGGACTATTCCAACCTTCAGCAAAGGCCTGGAGACGCGATCTCAAATCCGCTGCCTGTTCAATACTAATTCCCCGACTTTCCAAATCAATCGGTGAGTTAGCCCCGGCAACTGGCCCAACAGATCCTGCTGGCTTATCCAAGAACGTCACGATCACACGCATTCCCTCGACAGCACTTGGCTCCTCCAAAAGCTCGATCTTGCCGTTTCGATAAATTCCCTCAACTGCTTGAAGCATAAATCTCCCTCGAATACCCACCGCTATCACTATGGCAGATCCTACTCAGGCAATCTTTCGGCAAATTGATTGATTTCCTCTGCACCAGGCGTGCTATACATCGCCTTGATGGTTTAAGAACGGCACTAAATGCATCATAAAATCGCGCTTTCCTATTGATGCTCCTTCCATACGTAGGATGTTATACGCCGTCGTCAGATGAAAATAAAAATTGGGCATTAGAAAATCATTCACATAGGAAAGCCCAGACAATTCCACATATAGCCCTTGCCCAAGCTCAAGCCGATGATTCTCTGCCAACTTAGAGTCGTCAACATCAACACTCTCTAAAAGTGCCTTGGTAGATGAAATATGATCACGAGCTTCAGTTAACGATGTTACATCGGGGTTCAAGTTATTCGCTGGTTGGCCTAAGCACCATAGCGCGAAGTTGCGAGGTTGATTGCACGTAAACGCTATTTGTGTACCAAAAGGCAACATATCAGGCGCAATGCGTCGTTGCAGAAGAGACTCCTCATTCTTTTCGAAATGACTCTCACCTACATCTAACAAATGGCTCAACGTATCGAGCCTAGAACTGAAAATATTTTGTAGTGCTGTGATCTTCTGTCTTTCCATAGGTTTTTTAGGAACATAAATTTGTGATGCGTACAGCAGTTCAGACACTTTTCTGGACAAGGGTTGAAACCTTTGATTTCTCCTTGGTCAAGGCGCTACACAAGAGGCCTTAAACCCGCATTCTACCGTTGGCCGCCAAAAACTGTCCGGAGTGTTGGCGTAGCGACTTAAATCTTTGCGGCTTGCTTAAGATTCTGGCGGGAGTAGGGAGTAGGGAGTAGGGAGTAGGGAATAGAACGGATGCGCTCCGGAGAAAATAAAGTTTTGTAACTTAAGGTTAACAATCTAAGGCACTCTGCCTGGATTGTGGGGGGATTCACCCTCCCAGATGACTCCAGCAAGAGAGCTATCCTTCCTGAAGGGGCAAGGTTCTGGGGGGAAAACCCTCCCTGCAAAATTCGGCTTTCTCGGCTGGGCGTAAATCTGAGAAAATAGTTACATAATGTAACTAATAGTTGTGATGACTTAAATCTAAGGAGCTTGTCTCATGTTTTCGCCTACCCATGTGTTGATTTCCCGCACTAAAGAAACCCCGGTGCAACTGGTGGCCAGCCCCAAGGGCTACCACCTCTACACCGAGCAAGAATGGCAAACGGCTCAACTTCCTGCCTTTGAACTGCGCTCCAAGCTGGGCTTTTTCTGTCGCGGTATACAGGTAGTTGGGTTTCGCCTAGAACCGTTGGCCGCCAAGGAGGCTGTAGCCGCGACCCAGGCTGTGGCTATTCCTCAATAATCTTCCGCACCAGATTAGCCAAACGCTTAGCACTGTCCTGGGTGGCTAAGCGACTTGCGGCCGCCGCCATTTGAGCCAGACGATCGGGCTGGTTAAGGAGCTCAAGCACCTGGTGTTGAAGAGCTGTCGCCGTCAAGGTTGACTGAGGTAGCAGCTGTGCCGCTCCAGCGTCACTAAATACCCTGGCGTTAAAGGTTTGATGATCGTCCGCCGCAAAGGGGTAAGGAATAAGCAGCGAGGGCGTTTGAGCCACGGCTAACTCAGTCAGGGTGCCAGCCCCGGCCCGGCCAATGGCCAAATTTGCCCGGTAGAGCAGCGCTGCCATAGTGTCAAAAAACGGTCGGTGAATGTATTGAGGGTGGCTGAATGTATCAGCATCTGGGTCGTTGCTGCCGGTCTGGTGCACAATCCAGACTCCAGCTTCAACCCAGGCTGGAGCAGCAGCGCGTACCAGTTGGTTGACCGCCACCGCCCCCTGACTGCCGCCCACAACTAAAATCAGCGGAGCCTCGGCAGGAATTGCCGGGTCTACCAGGGGAGGGGGCGCTGGGGTCAGAAAGTCGGCGCGTACTGGCGTACCTACCACCACGGTTCGAGCCTGGGGTAGGTAGGCTTGGGCCGCCTCAAACCCCAGCGCCACCGTGGTACACCAGGGACTTAGCCAGCGCGTAACCTTACCCGGTAAGGCGTTGGACTCATGGAGAATAGTGGGTAGCCCCAGCGATTTCGCGGCCAGAATAGCCGGTGCAGCAATGTATCCACCCGTTGTTAACACACCGCTAAAGCGCCCCTGTTTGAGCAGTTGGCGAACTGTCAATGTAGCCCGGCTGAACTGTCCCAACAGCTTGAGAGTGCCTAGCCCAGGCCGCCCCTGTAGCCCCGCCATAGCCACCGTATGGAGGGGAAAGTGTGCCGGTACCAGGGTGGTTTCTAACCGATTGGGCACCCCCAACCACTCTAAGCTGTAGTGAGCTTGACGTAATTCTTCAGCGGTGGCCAGGGCTGGGAACAAGTGCCCACCC
>CAYUBC010000191.1:0-7214 GCA_964442885.1 uncultured bacterium
GCGGCATCGCAGGCGGCGTTGACCACGGCAGCCCGATCAAACAGCAGAGCAGGATACTGGAGAGGTTCGCCATAGTGGGCCACCCAAGCCGGTTCAAGATCGGCCAGTTGGGCTTGAATCCACTGCATGTCAGCAATGGCCTGCTGCTGCTGCTGAGAGAGCTGATTGAGCATATCCATAGTCGCCTGCAGCGATTGCATCCACTGCTGATAGCGGACTGGATCAACGCCGGGCAGAGGGTTGGCCGTGGGAACCTGCTGCTCATAGGGACGAGACTGCCTAGTCCCCACCTGGGTCTGAGCCGAGCGCTGCCGAAGGGTGTCCACGGTAGTTTGAAAGTCTGCCCGCTGGGCCGAGATTTTGGCCCCAGGGGGGTGAATTTTGACTCCCTTGGTAGTGGGCCAGTCAATGGGCACATCTACGCCAGCTTGACTTGATGCCTCAACCTGGCGACGGAGCTTATCCTGAATGGTATTAAATGTGTTGGCATCCATAGCGGGGGAACTAGGAAGAGGAAAATAGAAGGTTTAAGGGCTGCTTGATACGTTTGTACTATAAATGTACTATAGGAACCTGAAGAATGTCAATACAAGCGAACTATTTTTCCGGAATCCTGGGGCCTGCTAAGTTCACAATCTGAAAACTATCCATAAAATTCTTTGAAGCGAAGGAAAGCTTTGTAAAGTAATCGCAACCCTTTGCTGACCTTATCCGGTGCCTGGGCTTTCTTTCTCTTAGTGTGGAGAAGATTAAGCCCCTGGTACGTCAATAATGCTGTTGGCGGAACACCTCTATCAGCAGCATGAGCAAGTCTCTGCAGCTCTGGGTAGTGTTCGGTGCCTGGCCTTGGCTCTGGCATGCCTCCCTTGTCCCCTTCTCCTGAACAGCGAGCAACCTCAATAATGGTAAAAGCGCACTACAGTCACCACTGGCCTGTTGAAGGGGCCACCTTTGATGGCCCAGAACCCAGATTGGACACGCCTACAGATTTTGCAGTGCGGCAAAAATCCTGCGCTTACCACATCGTGATGGCCTGTTTTTTGGGTGGACAGGTGTTGATGCGCATTCTGCGGGGGCGGGTACACCGTCAGCGTGCCATTGAACAAATGGTGACCGCTGGCCCAGGAGCGCTGATGCCAGTGCTGATGACCAACGTCTTCGCAGGCATGATTTTTACGATTCAAACCGCCCGCGAGCTGGAGCGGTTTGGTGCGACCCATGCCCTGGGCGGAGCCTTTGCCCTGGCCTTTTGCCGGGAACTGGCCCCTATTCTGACCGCCGCAATCCTGGCTGGGCAGGTGGGCACGGCCTTTGCCGCCGAAATTGGCTGCATGAAAGTGACCGACCAAATTGACGCTCTGAAGGTTCTCCGCACCTGTCCGGTGGATTATTTAGTGGTGCCGCGAGTGGTGGCCTGCTGCATTATGTTGCCAGTGTTAACGGTGCTGGGGCTGGTATTGGGCATTTTGGCCGGGGCCAGCATTGCTCATTTCCTCTATCAGGTTCCGTTTGCCCAGTTTCTGGATTCAGTGCGATCGCTGCTCATCCTCAACGACTTAATCGCCGTCTTGGTTAAATCTGTGCTGTTTGGCGCAATGGTAGCGCTGGCCGGCTGCACCTGGGGGCTGACCACCACCTGCAGTCGCTCGGTGGGGCGGTCGGCCACCTCAGCCGTCGTCACCACCTGGGTTGGCTTGTTTGTGGTGGATTTTTTCCTATCGCTGATCTTGTTTCACACCACTGGGGTAACAGCCCACTAATGCCCCGGAGTTAATACTCCAGCAGGCTCCAGGTCTCTTAGGCGTTTGCTGGAAAACAGTTTCCCAGTGGTGGGCAGTGCCCGCCCTACAGTACTATTCCTCAGACTCTGGGGCGGCTGGGGGAGGTGCAGCAGGCGGTTCAGCAGCGGCGGGCGGCGGTGCGGCTGGGGCCGGAGGCGGGGCCGCCGGGGTTGGGGGAGGCGTAGCCGGGGCTGGCTCTGGGGCCGTTTGAGCAGGAGGCGGGGCCGCTGGAGCAGATGGAGAGGGCGCAGCAGGCGTAGGCTCTGCCTCAGCGGGCTTAGCCGGAGCCGATTCTTCGCTCTCAGTGGCAGCGGGAGCGGTGGGCTCCACTGCTGGCTGATTCGGCTCTTCAGATGCATTGGCGGGATCAGTGGTTGGGGTTGGAGTAGGCTCTAAGTTAGAGGCATCGTTAGAGGCATCGTCAGGCAGCTCAGGCTCGGAGGCCGGAGGCGTGGCAACCTCTGGGGATGGATCGGCTGGAGCGGGTTCGGCCACTTCCACCGACTGCCGTTCACCCCGCTGCTGGGCCGCCCGGTTGCGGCGCGAGCCTTCGATGGTGAGGTCGTACTCGATGGGGACGCTGGCCCCGCCTGCCACCGGCTGAAAGCGAGAGCGGCGAGCGGCTTCTATGGCTGCCTGGTCAATGGCTGGATTACCGCTAGAGCGGGTGAGGGTAACGCTACGGACGCTGCCGTCGGGGTTGATGTCTACACTCACCGTCGGCTGGCCCTCCACGCCCTCTCTAAGCGCACTACTGGGGTAATTGGGGCGCACGCAGTTCTGGCAAGCTACCGTGCGAGAGCCACTACCCTGGCCGCTGCCCTGGGTAGTGGCTGGGGCCGCAGCAACGCCTGGTTGGTCGCCCGCTGGAGCATTCTCTACGTTACCGGTTCCCGTTGTGGCCGATTCCGTCGGGGCCGCTGATGGCTCGCCCCCGGCCTGCATTTCCCGCAGCCGTTCCAGTACATCCCGCAGCCGTTCCGCCTGAGACTCGGTGGTTTCAGTGGCTAAGTCCCCAGGCTCTAATTCTTCAGGCTCCAAATCCTCCGGCAATGCTTCATCGGCCTCGGTTTCTGGCTTGGTTTCAGGTTCTTCCAGGGCGGATTCGGTCTGGGTGTCTTCCACCGGTTCAGGGGGTTCCTCAGCCTGGGGTTCTATGGGCTGGGCCACCGGGGTCAGGGGCGGCGGAGCAACGACCGCAGGCCTGGGTGGAGCGCTCGCCGCCGCGGAAGCGGGGTTGTTGGTTTGTGTATTCAGCTCCGCTGGTTCTGTAGGGTCTGGAATTGGTTCTGGAGCCTCGGTGAGCGGCTCGGTAACAATCAGCTCCAGGGGGACAATTTCGCTGTCATCCGCCTTCGACCAAAACGTGAAGTGCCCCAGGCTGAAGGCGATCGCATGCATCCCCACCGATCCCAAAAGCCCCCAGGTAAGAAGCCTGCGTAACTTGGCTTGCTCGTTTTGATGCTGCTCGAAGCAATGGCTGGAAAGGCTCATGGGTAAACACAGAGAAAATGGTCAGAAAGCCAGAGGTTTAATCCTCTACTATATTTGAGAAATTGTATCAATAAGTCAAGGCGCATTAACCCGCCCAACCAAATCGTAGTATGGTTTTGCTGGGCTTTAGGCTTGACAATTTAACTGAGAATGAGGATCAATAACCTTGACCTTGATTCTCAACAACTTCTGCGAACTTCCCAATTCCCTGGCCCGGGAGCACCTGAGGATGGGATTTGAGACAAACTAAACCGAACGAGTAAACCTATGGGAACAATTTTTGCGGCGGGCGGTATTGTCATGTGGCCGCTGCTGGTATTTTCGATTCTGGCGATCGCCCTGATTATCGAACGCCTGATCTTTTGGTCACGCATCAATCGCCGCCAGCGCCCGGTCATCCAAGCGGTGCTGAATACCTATCGGCAGGCTCCGATGGATGCTTACCCCAAGCTGCGTCAAAACATCAACCTGCCTATCGCTCGCATTTTCTTAGAAGCCCTGGAACTGGATGGGGCCAGCCCCAAGCAATTTCACCTGGCTCTGGCCAGCGCTATGCAGGCTGAGCTGCCCCATCTACGCCGATTCAGCACTATTTTTTCAACAATTATTACCGTATCGCCCCTTTTAGGGCTATTGGGCACCATTTTGGGGTTGATTACCTCCTTCAGCGCCCTCAAACTCGGTGATATTGCCAGCAACGCCGATGCTGTAACGGGCGGTATCAGCGAAGCCCTGGTGTCTACTGCGGCCGGATTGATTGTGGCGATCGGCACGCTGTTGTTTGCCAACCTCTTTCGCGGCCTCTACCGTCGTCAGGTGGCGCTCATTCAGGAGTATGGCGGCCAGTTGGAGATCCTTTACGAAACCCACTACGAGCGGCAGAACCAACTCAATGCCGAAGCCTACGTCCGCTAGCTAACGTCCTCCCACCAGGTAACTGGATTCTCAGGCTAGGCTTTCCCAGCCCAGCCTTTGAGCGAACCTTTCTGCTTCACCCAGTACAGCCCCCGTCACCCTCACTAAGCCCTCCCCATGACCTACCTGCCTGAAGAACCGGAAGAAGAGTTTGAACTGAATATTGTGCCGATGATTGACGTCATCTTTTCGATTCTGACGTTTTTCATTATTTCCAGCCTGTTTTTGACGCGCTCAGAGTCCCTACCTGTCAATTTGCCTAAGGCCGCCAGTGCAGAACTTCAGCAGCGCACCCGCATTACCGTAACGGTGAAAGAATCGGGCGACATTGCCCTCAATCGCAACGCGATCGCCCTGGACAATTTGCAAACCGGCGTCCGCGACCTGATGGATGACACCCAGGAAACTGTCATCGTTATCAACGCCGATGCAGCCGTTAACCACGGTCGGGTAGTAGAGGTAATGGATGAGTTGCGCCAAATTGAAGGGGCGACGTTGGGTATTGCTACCCAGCAACCAGAGTAGGGGAGGCCAGGGCACGAGCCAGGATATATGACTCAAAGTGGGATATAAGCAATTAGGTGGGGTTCCAGGATTACCGACCTCCCAAACTGTTAGATCTGGCTTACGTCGCAGTAACTGCGTTTGGTAGCTCGGCGGCAGATTTTCATCAATCAAAGACCTAGCCATGCGCTGTAGTGTTGCGTTCTGCCTTGAGTTGTCTTAGACGTGCGATCTTCCTCGCCGCTGCTCGTCTTTTAAGACATAACTATCCCGCCTGACCTTTCTAGGGACGGATAGCAAAATCTTCGTCCTTCTTTCCTGACCTACCTTTTAGACAACGTATAACGTAATACCCCAGTATTGCTGGGCGGTGGTTTACCAATAACGTCATGCAGCAACTACGGCCACTAGGGTTAGTTCTGCTGGGGCTGGCCATGATGGGGGTGCAGGGATGCACAGGCACCGTACCAGCATGGTTAGTGCAGGGGCCGTTTCAGCGGGAGGATCCGAATCAATTAACTCCCAGGAAGCTGGGGATTATTGTTAACCAGCGTGACCCCTTGAGTGTGCAAATTGGCGAATACTACCAAACCCGGCAAGATGTTCCGCCGGAGAATGTGATTCGCGTTGAATTTGACCCCAATCAGCCCGTTTTGCCGGTTTCAGCCTTCCAAGCGCTGTGGACTACGGTGCAGGCCCAAACCCCAGACCAGGTACAGGCCTATGCCCTGACCTGGGCGCAGCCCTACCGAGTGGGGTGTATGTCCATTACGGCGGCGTTTACCTTTGGGTTTAACGAGGCATTTTGTGCAAAGGGCTGTAGTACTACAGCGGTGAGCCCTTACTTCAATAGCGATCGCCCCAACCCCGCCGACACCCTACAAATTCGCCCGACTATGGCACTGGCCGCCACCGATTTTGACACCGCCAGAGACCTGATTGACCGGGGCATCGCCGCCGACCAGACTAACCCAACCGGCACCGCCTATTTGCTGAACACCCGCGACCAGGCCAGGAATGTGCGATCGGTGTGGTATCCCGAAATTCAGGCTCAGCTTGGCTCCTGGTTTGATATTCAGGTAATTGACGCGAATCAACTCAGCGACCGCAGTGATGTGATGTTTTACTTCACGGGGCTGGCTCAGGTGCCTGGCATTCAGAGCAATCAATACTTGCCGGGGGCCGTGGCCGATCACCTTACCTCATTTGGGGGCAGGCTGGTAGATAGCCCCCAAATGAGCAGCCTGCGCTGGCTAGAGGCAGGGGCCACCGGCAGCTACGGCACTGTGGTGGAGCCCTGCAACTTTCCCCAAAAATTTCCCCATCCCGGCGTGCTGATGGCTCACTATCTCAATGGCGACACGCTAATTGAAGCCTACTGGAAGAGCGTGCTGATGCCGGGGCAGGGCATCTTCATTGGCGAACCGCTGGCCCGCCCCTTCACCCCTGAGCGTGACAAGTGAGGGAAAACCCGCTAAAATTTGCCCATCAATACAGGAGTTCTATAGGTGGCGGGAGTATGCCGGTGAGTCCGTTGCAAATCAAAACTCTGCTTGACCAAAAGCGGAACGCCTTTAGCTCCTTCAACAAAGCCAGGTTTGAGCTACTCCATGCCTATAACCATGCCTGGGTAGAATTTTCGTCATTGCCCCTGGCCCAGCAGTTAGCGCAGTTGGCCCCGCATCCATCCCCAACTGGGGCGCAGCCGCTGGAGCCAGTGGAGAATGCCGAAAAGGGCATTGTTCCTTTTTTCTTTGCGGAGTCGGCCCCAGCCACGGGGCGCTGGTCAAATCGGGAGGAGAGTGCCCGGTGGGTGCAGGAGATTTTGGCAGACATCACTACCTTTGCGGTGGATGGGTCGCAAATTTCTCCCGGCAAGGATATTTCCATTCCCATTGCGCTGATTCAAATTGGCTGGTTTGAGAACCCCCACAGCAAAACCCGCCCCTACAAAAAGGATGTGCGAGTAGACCTGATGACTCCCAAAGACCTGGGGCCAAACCCAGCCCAACCGGTGGAACGGCGGGTAAATATTCGCCGCTTTCAAATGGAGGTGGAGCGGCTGGTGGAGTACATTAACACCTGCCAGGAGCCAGAGCGCTGCCTGGTGTTCTTCGATGGGGCGCTGGTGGTGACTTTTGCCGAAGCCTTTGACCAGGAAAGCCAAACGGCCTACGTGCAGGCCATGCTAGCCCTACTGGAGGCCAGCGAGCGACGGCGGGTGCCCCTGGTCGGCTATGTGGATACCTCCTACGCCCGCGACCTGACTACCATGCTCCACCACATCTACGGTCTGGAAGCCACGGAGGGCATTCACGATGCCCAACTGCTGGCCCGGTGGATGGCGTGGGGAGACAGGACGGCGGTGTTTCGGTGCGATCGCGGCGGCATCCTCGACCAGTACGACAACCAGCGCGACAACATCATCTTCACGTACCTCAAAACCACCCGCGACGGCTACCCCGTGCGCCTGGAAATGCCCCGATGGATGTGGGAAAGCGGTCAGATCACCCGATATCT
>CAYUBC010000192.1:0-4906 GCA_964442885.1 uncultured bacterium
GTGCTGCATGTGGTGTGCGACCTGACCATTGCCGCCGAAAACGCCATCTTTGGCCAGACTGGCCCCAAGGTCGGCAGCTTTGACGGCGGCTTTGGGGCTAGCTACCTGGCCCGCATCGTAGGCCAAAAAAAAGCGCGGGAAATCTGGTACCTCTGCCGCCAATACAATGCCCAGGAGGCTCTTGGGATGGGCTTGGTCAACTGCGTGGTGCCCGTAGACCAGCTAGAAGCCGAAGGCATCCGGTGGGCGCAGGAAATTCTACAAAAAAGCCCCCTGGCCATTCGCTGCCTGAAAGCGGCCTTTAATGCCGACTGCGATGGTCAGGCAGGGCTGCAAGAACTGGCGGGCAACGCCACCCTGCTCTATTACATGACCGAAGAGGGCACCGAGGGTAAGCAAGCGTTTCTGGAAAAGCGACCGCCTAATTTTCAGCAATATCCCTGGTTGCCCTGAACGAGTGAGGACGCAAGGGCCAAAATTGGGGGGTGAGAAGTAGCTAGACTTAACCGCCGCCCCTACCGTCTAGCGGTGTTGCTCCCAGAAGTTGAGTTCCTGACGGATGCGATCGCGCTCTTCCACACTGGCGTAGCGGAGCTGGTGGCGGAGTTCGCTAATAACCTGACGACGACGCTGGGCAGAAAATGGGGTATGCATAGTCAACACTCTCAAACTGTAGCAGTGACTACATTTTATCAAATTAGGTCGCCTGCCAGATGTTGCTTACAAATCTTTGGATGCTTGGATAACCCGATAGTGCAAAAACACCTCATCACCCGCTATCCGATGGTCGAGCAACTCCAGGCGAGGAGCCAGGGCCGTTAAGAATCCGTCCCCATCCACCAGGGTGGGAGCCGTTGCCCCCCCCAACAACAGCGGACACACGGTGACGTATAGCTCATCAATAAGATTCTGGTGTAGTAGGGCTGCGGTTAGCCGTCCCCCGCCCAGCAGGGCCAGGGTATGTAAATTGGCCCCCTTGAGTTGGGTCAATAGCCAGGGCCAATCCCACGGGTCTACCCGTTCCGGGGGCATGATCCAGAGCCTTTCAAAATCGTGAGTTCCCTGCCATCGTTGCGCTCCCGCCAGGGTGGTAATTAACCCCCTGGGCACCGGCTGCCGAAAAAACCGATAGCTGGTATCAATCTGCCCTGACGGTGACCAGACCAGGTGGATAGGCTGCTCGGTCTGTCCTCGCTGCCGTCGCCGTTCAATTAACCCGGGTTCTCGCACACGTAAAGTAGTACCATAGGCCCGCAGCGTGCCACCGCCAAACAGCACCCCATCTACCGCCGCTACCCTGGCCTCTAAATGCGCCAAGTCTGCCGCCGCCGAAAACCGCGCCGCCCCTCGCTGCACATCGGCAATTTTGCCATCTAAGCTCATGGCCAGCACCAGGCTGGTGTAGGGACGGTGGGGATAAAGCGGATCTGTCATAGGGACAGATTACCGAATGATCGGGGCGTAAAACACTCAAAACCCACCCCTACCCCTCCCAGGAGGGGAATTCAAAACTCAAAACTGCCCAACCCTTCACTCCGCCGTCGCCCTGCTCCCTGCCCCCAACTCCCAACTCTGATGCACAATCCAGTTCTGCTCCACCGCTCGCTGATAAAAGCGCATTTCCCAGTGGCTAGGGCTATCCAGGTTGATGGTTTCTTCGGCCAACTGAGTTAGGGCTGTTGCCTGCTCGTCAGGATAACCGTTGGCCAGAACAATGCAGAGATGATCCTGAAGGTGAAGGGGAGTTTTGCGGGTGGGTGATTTG
Source organism: uncultured bacterium (assembly GCA_964442885.1). GTDB lineage: Bacteria > Cyanobacteriota > Cyanobacteriia > Phormidesmidales > Phormidesmidaceae > Nodosilinea. Next base: position 1,766 of record CAYUBC010000192.1, read on the forward strand.
ACTGTACAGGCAAAATTGACCATGAGCTGACGTAGCCACGGGGCGGTGAGAGCCAGTTCTAATCGGCCAGCGGCAGCCTTTAGCCCTTCTACGCATATCACTGGCGTGGGGCGCGATCTCAACCCTCGCTTGTAAGCACGATCCATACTTTGCGTATAGATAGGAACAGTACTGGCCCGCTCTTCAAACAAATCAATTAACATGCAACAAGGCAAGCTTTCGTGGGCCAGATTAGGGCCGCACAGAGTTTGACTGCTAGCTAAAAAAGACTGAACTTGCTCGGCTAAATCCCCAGTAGGGCAAGCATAGAGGGCGAACTTGTTCATAACGCTCCCAGGTAAACAACAAACTGGGACAGCTTCTCTTCAGCCATCCAAAATTTGGCCCGAAGAGAACAGATGCAAACTACCCTACGCTATGTGTACGCTATATGTAGGGGTAGAATTGAAAACACACCCATAGCCAGCAGCTTACCCCACTCAAGGGCCAGAGATATTAACAGAACATTATCTTAAGCTTAAGCTTTCTTCATCTCAGTTCAGGTATGGCAACCTTTCTACGGCCCCTTAGCTACCGCTATCAGTGGTTATACGACGGAATTTCCCGCACAGCCGCCTTAACTGTCGGCGGTGAGCAGCGATTTCGTACCCTGGCCCTGCGAAACCTGGAGATTACCCCAGACCTGGCCGTGCTTGACCTGTGCTGTGGCAGCGGCCAGACTACCCGCTTTTTGACGCGCTACAGCCAAAACGTAACCGGCCTGGATGCATCGCCGCTGTCTATCCGTCGAGCCCGGCGTCAGGTGCCGCAGGCTACCTTTGTAGAAGGATGGGCCGAGGCCATGCCCCTAGAGGGCAACAGCTTTGATCTTGTCCACAGCAGTGCCGCCATCCACGAAATGGAGCCCGACCAGCGGCAACAAATTTTTAAGGACGTGTTTCGCGTCCTCAAACCAGGGGGAATATTTACCCTGGTTGATTTTCACCGTCCCCATAATCCCATTGTCTGGCCGGGGCTGGCAATGTTTCTCTGGTTATTTGAAACCCACACGGCCTGGGAGTTGCTGCACGCCAATCTTAGCCATGACCTTAGCAACCTGGGATTTGAAAACACGGCTTGCTGGCTCTACGGTGGCGGTAGTTTGCAAGTCATCCAGGCCCAAAAACCTGCCGATATTTTATGAGCCGATATCTTATGAGCAGGATGCCCCTCATCGATATCGACATAACAACACAAGTTGAAGATTGACCAGAAGAAATTTGGGAGTTAGAAGCCTGTGACCTTCTGAACTCTAAAACCTACAGCGCTTCTTTGCCGCGTTGAGGTAAAGTCTATGGCCTAGCAATCAAAGTTTCATGGCTGGCCACATACCTGGCTAGCCTCAAAAATACTGTAGGTTAGCCGGTACGTCCACTGATCTGGAACCAGGATTTCAGTAATTTCCACACGGTCACCAGATTATGGATTCTTTATATTAAAAACTGTTAAAAAAAGTGGTAGTTATCACGTCTTGTGGGACTTCTTTATGGCCCTAGGGAACGTTGACTACGTCGTTTAGCTGAAGCCTAAACAATTAGGTTGTCATCCGTTCGCCGAAAACTCGGCGGCAGTTTTTTGCATTAAATCGAATTATGGAATTTTGGAATAATCAGCGAGATCGGCAAGCTAGGACTCTTAAGAAATCCGCTGGGAATACTTTTTTAAGAGTTAGATTGAGGTCTTTTAGTTGAACGTTCTTTCCCTCCATATTGTCATGGGTTTTTAGATCGAAATTTAAAGTCTTTCATCAGTAATTGTGAATTTTCTGCTGCTGAGCAGCCCATCATAAGCGGCGCATCAAAACCCTTCAAGCCACGGTGGCCCCAAAACCCTACGCCAGTCACGATGCTGGCCTTTGCCCATCCACCGTTCCGTTATTCCCGCTTTCTCCACCCACACGTTTAGGGACTGTATATCATGGCACACCATCCGAGCCCCCTTGTCGTTATTGACGCGACCGTTAGTGACTACCCAAAATTGGTCGCAGAATTGGGGAAACACGCGCTAGTTAGAGTTTTACCCGCTAATCAAGATGGCATTGAGGGAATTACCGCCTGTATCCGGCAGTATCCTCTGACTCAGCGCCTTGTCATCATGGCCCACGGTGCGCCAGGACAACTTTTCCTAGGCAGCAGTTGCCTGGAGCTAGACAGCTGCGATCGCTACACTATCGAACTCCGCAACTGGTTTGCCTTGGCTCAGGCTCCTACCCAGATTGAGCTTTACGGCTGCAATGTGGCCGCAGGCGATGCTGGGGCTGAGTTTTTAGTTCGCCTCCATCAGCTCACAGGGGCAAGCATTGCTGCCTCACCCCGCCGGGTTGGCCACGCCGACCTAGGCGGCGACTGGACATTGGACGCCACCATTGGCCAGGTTTCTCTTCAGGACTTGCTTAGCCCAGCCTTTGCTGCCAGCTACCGGGCGGTGCTGCCGGGCACCAATAACTTCGCTGACGCCCAGAACTGGAGCCCAACGAACAATACGGGCACAACAGAAGGAGCCAGCCACGAAGTTGGCGAACCCATCCACGACCCCAACGTCAGCGGGTTTTCCCAGGCTACTCAGCAATCTGTGAACAACTCCATTTGGTGGCAGTGGACGGCCCCTAACACCGGGCTGATTACGGTGGACACCCTGGGCAGCGCCCTGGCCAATACGGTGCTGGCGGTGTATACGGGTGGCTCGGTCAATAGCCTTAACCAAATTGCCTTTAACGACAACATCAGTGGCAGCGAAAAGCGCAGCCGGGTCACCTTTATTGCTGTTGCCGGGTTGACCTACTACTTTGCGGTGGATGGTGTTGGCAATACCACCGGAGCGGTAACGCTAAACCTGAATACCGCTCCACAAATTACGCCAAATCAATCTTTTAACCTCCTGGAGAATGCGCCCGCAGGAACAGCCATTGGCACGCTCACGGCCAATGAGTCGGGCCTGACCTGGAGCATTGTGTCTGGCAACCCCGATAACGACAGCGATGGTAATCGGGCGTTTACCATCAACGCTTCCACCGGGGCCATTGTTGTCAACGATGCCAGCGATCTAGATTTTGAAGCCTATGCGCCTACCTACAGTCTGGTGGTCAAGGCCACCGATAGCGGC
>CAYUBC010000192.1:4916-7165 GCA_964442885.1 uncultured bacterium
GGCGGGCTTTCCTCCCAGCAAACGGTCACTGTCAACCTCCTAGATGGGCCAGATACCCCGGTTATCAAGACCCTCACCACCAGCCAAAGCACCATCACCGAAGGCAGTCAACTGCGCCTCTCTGGCACCTTTAATGACCCTGATGCCGATGACCTGCACACGGTCACCATCAACTGGGGCGATGGCACTGTTGATGTGATCAGCAACGACAACCTCTCGCTGCCCGATGGCGAGGGCAATAAGTCTTTCGCGAATCTGCGCCACACCTATCAAGACAATGGCCAGTACAGCATTACCGTCACCGTAGAGGACGGGGGTGGAGCAACCACCCAACGCACTACCAGCGTTGCGGTCAACAACGTACCACCGACCATCACCCAGGGGGCCAGCCTGAACTTGGCTGTCAATGAAGATACTCCCGCCGTCTTTACCCTCAACGCCACCGACCCTGGCCGCCAGGACACTCTCGTCTGGAGTATTCTTAACCAGCCTGCCAAGGGCACGGCCAGCGTCTCTACCTCACCCACCGGCAAAACTCAAACCATCGCCTATACGCCTACGGCTAACTTTGCCGGTAGCGACACCTTTGAAGTCCAGGTGCAGGATAACGATGGCGGTTTCGATACCATTCTGGTAAATGTTACCGTTGCGCCCCAGCCCGACCCACCCACCACCCTCAGCCTGTCGGGCAATGTTGACACCCTGAATGAAGGAGAAGCCTTCACCCTGACCGGCAGTTTTGCTGATCCTGATTTGGGGGATAGCTTCACCATTACCATCAACTGGGGCGACGGCAGCCCGGCCACTGTGCTGCCCAACGGCAGCATTACCGCCCTGGGCAACGGCAACTACACCTTTAGCACCAGCCACACCTACCGGGCCGACAGCGGTGCTGGAGAATTTTCCATTAGCGCCATTGTCCGCGACTCGGCTGGCTTCACGGTTAGCGATACCCTCTCCCTGCCCGTGGCCAATGTGCCACCAACCATTACCCAGGGAGCATTTCTGGCCCTCAACACCCTGGAAGATGAGGCGGTAACCTTTACCCTCAACGCCGCTGACCCGGCCGATACCGCCTTTGAGTGGTCGGTGGTGATCGCTCCGACCAACGGCACTGTTGGCTTTGTCACTAACGCCAACGGCCCTGCCGCCCAGGAACTGGTTTACACCCCCAACGACGATTTTGACCAGCTCGACAGCTTTACCATTCAGGTCAGCGATGGCCACGGCGGCTTTAACACCATCGACCTGCTGGTGGATGTTACCTCCGTCAACGATGTACCCGAAAGCCTGAGCCTGACTCCCAGTGTGACTACCCTGACCGAAGGCAGTAGCCTTACCCTGGACGGTGCCTTTGTGGATGTGGACAGCAACGATGTCCACACGGTCACCATTACCTGGGGGGATGGCCGCACCACAAGTCTTAATGCGGCTGACCTGGGCGCACCTAGCGGCAACCTTTACACCCTGCCCAGTCAAACCCACACCTATGCCGATGAGGGCAACTACACCGTCACGCTTACCGTACAGGATGCGGCGGGGGCAACGGCCAGCAAGTCCCAGGTGATCACAGTCAGCAATGTGGCTCCTGTTATTACCGATGCAGCAGGAACTCCTCTGGGCGATACGCTGGCCCTGCCAGTGGGTAGTGAGGATACACCGATTACCCTATCCCTGGGAGCCATTGACCCTGGCCTCGGTGATGTCCTGCGCTGGAACATAGCCACCAATCCGGCTAATGGCCGGGTCACATTAGCCCCGTCTGTACCCGGTCAGCCCCAGCAGTTTATCTACACCCCCAATGCAAACTTCTTTGGGGTCGATTCCTTCACCGTGCGGTTAACGGACGGCGATGGCGGTGTGGACACCCTGGTGGTCAATCTCAGCCTGAACCCGGTTAATGACCTGCCGGTGCTGACCGCTAACCAGTTCACGATCACCGAAGGGCAAACTCTGCGCCTTACCCAGGCCAACCTCAATGCCACCGATGTGGAAAGTGCCAACCCCAATCTGCGGTTTACCATCACCGATCTGGCGGTGGGAGAACGCTTCGCCGTCAGCGGTGGTATTGACAACACCTTCACCCTGGCGGATGTGATTCAAGGCCGTGTCACCTTTATCGACAATGGGGACGCCATCCCGCCTGCCTTCACCATTGCGGTGCAGGACGATAACGCCCCTCCTGGCATCACCACCGTTCCGGCCCAGGTCACCTTTATCCCCGTCAACGATGCGCCGATTGTGGTCAA
>CAYUBC010000193.1:0-6876 GCA_964442885.1 uncultured bacterium
TGTTGATGTTGTTGTTGTTGTTGTTGTTGTTGGGGGTATTGGCAGGGGCTTGAGCCAAAGCGGCTAAGCGGGGAAAACGCTCCCCGCCCAGACTGGTAATCGCCGTCGTCGCCAGGGCAAGAGCGGTCAGATGGGCCAGGGTAGATCTCGAATGTGCCATGGGTAGCGCTGTAGGGGCAAAGAACAAAACAGGCCGGGCAATCGCCCACTTAAATGCGAACCACGGATACCGTTAGCTCTTCGTCGTTGTCGTCCCGGTAGGTGTCAAAGAAAAAGGCGCAGAGGGTAGCCGGTTCTTCCACATCCATGACCAGGGCATCGTCATAACCGTTGAGGGAGACCCAGGTAGCGCTGACCGGCACGTTCGTTTTTTTGTTGATCACCTTACCGCCGTAGATCCACAGCAGCACCAGGGGCTCATTTTGAGAATCGGCTTCAGCCCGGTAGCTAAAGGAGCCAGAGCGAATTTTGATAATGTTAGTACCAGGTTCCAGATGTGCTGACACGCCGGTGCGTTGCAGGGCTTCCATCTGCTCCGGGCTGAATTGAAAACAGTTGTGCTTGCTGTGCACGACTAAATCAGTAACCACACATCCGTCCATAGCAACTCCTCGGATAACGGCTAACAGCACTGTAGGATAACGGCTAACAGCAATCTACGACAAATGGGTTAAGGTCAGATGAAAAGTACTATGACTATCCATCAACTCATTGAACCAGAGGCCAAGAATCTGGGAGGCTTTACCGCCCGACGCAGCCTGCCCTACCCCGGTCGGCAGACGGTAGGGCCGTTCATCTTTTTTGACCACTTGGGGCCAGCTACACTGCCTGCTGGCGAAGGGGTTGATGTCAGGCCCCATCCCCACATCAACCTGGCGACAGTGACCTATCTCTTTGAGGGGGCACTGCTGCATCGCGACAGCCTGGGCACGGTGCAGGAAATTCAACCCGGCGCGGTCAACTGGATGACGGCAGGACGAGGGATTAGCCATTCCGAGCGATCGCCGGATCGCGATCGCTCGGCAACCTCCACCATTCATGGCATTCAAACCTGGGTGGCCCTACCCGAAGCCGACGAAGAAACCGAGCCCTGGTTTCAGCACTATCCGGCCCACACCATACCGACCTGGCAGGACGATGGCGCTACTATCACCCTGATTGCTGGCCAGGCCAGGGGCTACACCTCTCCCGTCAAGGTTCTTTCTGCGATTCTCTACCTGGATGTGGTGCTTGAACCCAAGGGCCGTTTCACCCTGGAGGCCGACTACAGCGAACGGGCTATCTACAGCGTTACCGAGGGTTTACGGGTAAACGAGACTCCCCTACTTCAACACCGCCTGGCCATTTTGTCCGCAGGCGAAGCCGTTACCATTGCAGCGGATACCGCAGCCCGCTGCATTGTGATTGGAGGAGAACCCCTGGGAACTCGCTACAAGTGGTGGAACTTTGTCTCCAGCCGGGTTGAGCGCATTGAGCAGGCTAAGGAGGACTGGCGCAATGGCCAATTTGCGCCGGTACCGGAAGAGTCCGAGTTTATCCCTCTGCCCAAGGGCGTGAAGGAGGCCAATCCACTGCCGCAGAGTTGAGTCTCAGGAGGCTGGTTGGCAGAGGGCTGCAGGTGTCCAGTTTTGACGTAAATCAGGCCATCGGTTTGGCTAAAGGGTGGGTGGCGGCTGCCGCTGGGGTTGCGCAACCAGATGTCTTAATGCTACGAGTCTTTTTCAGCCTTCTGCTTTTCGCTGAGATGGGCACGGGCAATGCCCTTTGACGGTTCTACGATTCAGCCTTCTGCCTTTTGCTTGGCTATCAACATCTGCTCTACGGCGGCTAGCAAGTCCTGCTGCTCCCAGTTCTGGTGTAGGGAGGCGGCAATGGCGCAGGCTCCTGCACCGACGCCTTCTTTCACAAAGCCCTGTTCATAGGCTTGCAGGGCGGCAAAGCGCGATCGCCGGAAGGAAAGCTGCGTGGCCATTAAGCAGGCGTCGGTTAACTGGGCCAGGCCCACGGTGTCACCGGTGGGATCTTCGGCGACCCAGCGGGTTGTCCCTACCACCACGTTTTCGGGCACCCAGTCGTAGCTCTCGGCGCGGGCCAGGGCTTGCATAAGGGCATAAACCGCCAGCATTTGGGTGCCGCCGGCCAGCATGACGGGTTTGGTGCGGCTAAGCGCTAGAGCCATAGCGGCTACCACCGGCTGCATCGGATCGCCCACGGCAGCCACCAACTCCAGGGGATGCCCCGCCTGGCCAGGGGCTAACCCGGCCTGGGCCAACCCTTGCTGAACAAGCGCCTGCTTTTGGTAATGGTTGCAAGTGGGGTGGCTGCTGTTGACGCGCCCCCTGGCATCCAGGCCCAGGCCAGTGAGGATGGCCAGTGCCGTAGTAGTGCCGCCCACTACGCACTCGGCCAGCAGCACGTAGGCGGCTGGGTCAGCGGCCAGGGTGGTTCCCCACTGCAAGCCTACTTGCCAGAGATGGTGAACCTGGGCCAGGGGCAGGGCGGCCCCGGTACTCAGGCACTGGGCTGGTTGTCCGCCCAGGTCAAGGTGGGGAACGGTGGGCGGCTGGGGCAAGCCCCCATTGAGCAGTTTCAGGGGGATGTGCTGACCCGCCATCACAGCGCGGGAAATGAGCGCTGGTGATGCCCCGGCCTGGAGGGGCGGCAGGGCAAAGGTCGGTTGGGGTTGGGGGCCGTTGACCATAAACTCGGCGTCGGCCAGGGCGGTGTAGCGGCGATCGTCCGGGCTGGCCCCAGCGGCAGAAATGCCGGGAATTAGCCCGGTGGCCGTAAACCCCAGAGTGAGTACCAGCAGCGGACATTGCCCCTGAACTTGCTGCTGCCAGCGCTGGGCGCGCTGGGGATGATGGTAGGCCGCCACCAGGGGATGAAGCATTACTCTTCGAGCAGACTTTGTACCCACTCCGGCGGTTCGGGAATTCTTGCCCCTAAACGCTCTAGCAACAGCCAGGCGGCCAGGTGAACCGTAAAGAGATACACAACGTTACTGAGCAGCACCGTCACCAGAGCCAGGGCTTGCACCGCCTGCACGTTGGCCTGCCCCAGCACCCCAATATCCAGCAGCCCCACGGCTACTAGCTTTTCCAGACCCCAGTTGAGCATCTGGGTGACCTGGGTGGTAAGGTACACCCACAGATCTTCGCCAATCAAAATCGACATTAGCCAGAGGCGGAAGAAAAACCCCAGCGACCCCAGCAGCGACCCGATAAAAATCGAAATATACCAGTTAACCCCCCGCGCCCAGGTAAAGCCAAGCTGCACCCCCATAACGGCGTAGGGCATCAAAAACAGCAGACTGCTGGGCGGCCCCATCAACACCGACAGCAGCAGCCCGGCTACCAATGCCGACATCCACGCCGCTCTAGCTCCCCAACGTAGATAGACCAGCGCCATCGGTAGCGGAAACAAAATACGCAAAATCGGGCCGGGCGGAAAATAGGTATTCACCAGCCAGATCAACGCCGCCGTGCTGGCCAGGAATGCTGTTTCCACCATTGCCAGAGGGCCAACCTTGCGCCGATGCTCTGTGCTGAGCTTAAAGCGGGCAGTTCCGCTCCCCGGCTCAGCATAGTCCAGGTAGGACTCTAACTCCTCAAAGCCAGAGTCCGGCCCAGCGCTTGGGCGGACAGCATCTCCCTGACCTGGGGCGGGCTTGGCCCCAGAAGGGTTAGCCGAATCGGCACCGAATTGACTCATGAATTCCTAAACCAGCAGTCGCTCCAGGGCATTAATGTCGGGAATAATCATCAAGTCTTTATCCCGCACAATCAGCCCTTTCTTTTCTAGCTTACTCAGTACTCGCGTCACTGTCTCGCGGGCCAGCCCACTCAGGCTGCTGAGTTCGCGATGGGGCAGGTTGGGAATCTCCAGGCCACCCGCCCCAGATTTACCCTGGCCATCGGCCAAAAATAGGATGATATCCGTTACCCGTGAGGTGCTGTCTGACTCCCGCAGCCGCAGCCGCCGATTTACCTGGCGCAGCCGCCGGGCCATCAGTTGCGAGAGGCGTATCCCCGCCAGGGGCTGGGTATTTAGCAGCTTAACGAAGTCGCTGGCGGGCATGCTGCCAATCACCGTCGGCACCAGGGTAATGACATCCGTAGAGCGCGGCACCTCTTCTAAAGGGGCCATTTCGCCAAATAGCTCGCCCCGACCCAGAATGTTGAGGGTAACCTCTTTGCCATCCAGGTTGTAGGTCCGAATCTTCACCCAGCCATCCAGAATGAAGTAAACTGAGCTACCCCAGTCGTTTTCTAGCAAAATCACCTGGTTAGCGGGGTGATTGCGCGCTACCACATGGCTAGTGGCCTGGATGACGGCCTCCTCCGGCAGTCCTTTAAACAATTGGGCTGAGCGGATGAGTTGGAGATCAGCCTGAGGATCCCGATGGCTGTAGCGAGTATCCATTCTATACTCCAACACAAGTAATATCGTCTAGGCTAGAGGTAATGCCGCACCGGGGCAAAGTCGGCTCAGGTTAAGGGGCAAACACGGTTGGCCCTGGGCAAAGCCGCAAACCAGTCGGCTTCTATCTTGAGTCATCAATAAGGCCAAGGCAAATTCCGGAAAAACCCGAAAGTCGTCCAACAACTGACACCCTGATACTAAAGAGGGATGTTTAGCATACCATCTATGTCGCAGCAGATTGCCGCAGCGTAGGCCAATCTAATACATCGAACTTAATGTATCAGGGTTGAAGGTGATTTTTCGGGCCGTCTGGCATACACTTTGGCAGTAATTGGGGAAAAAGGTACACTTACGTGACATTGCAGCAGCAAGAACTTGAGGCGTTAATTGCTGAAATTGATGCGGCTCTGCAGGAAACTGCACCCCGGCTACCCTGGGTAATGGCCAGTAGTACTCAGCAACAGCGGCAGCTCTTAACCAAAGCCAGAGCTTGCCTGGCCCAATTGCAAGCCGCCCCAAATTTACCGCTTTCTGGGGCCGACCCGGCCAATTCACCAGGGCCGGGGTGGCCCCATGACCCTACCGCTACTGCTGCCAGCCAGGTGCTCAACGCCCTGCTGCAAGAAATGCAGTACCTGCGCGGGCAAACGTTACAGATCCTTACCCCGCTGCAAAATGAGGTGGCCCTGCTGCGCCAGCAGCGAGAAGCCTTGCTGCAAGAGGTACAGCAGCTTCAGCAGCAGCGCCTGGAGGTTGAGCAGGCCGCCGCTGGCCCGCGGCTGTCGCCAGGCCACTGGGAAGATACCCTGAGACAGCTCACCGGTCATTTAGACGCCCATTTGACCTATCAGTTAGAGCAGGCGGTACGCCAGATTGAAACCTCAGCCGCCAATGCCTATCTGCTGGCCCAAGTCCCGGCTGATCCCCTGGAGGACTCCCTGGCCCTGGGTGAGCTATCCCCAGCCCAGCGGCTCGACTACCTGAAGCAAATTCAAGCCCAAACCGACGACTTAATCCGCAGTTTAGACGTCTCCCTGCGGGCGGTTTTTGACGCCCTGCAACAAAATGTCGTCGGCTATCAGGATTCTCTAAATCAGGGGCTCAACAAAATGCACACCCTGGGTCAGCAGGGTGAGATTATGTTCAGTGCCCTGATCAACCACCTGGCCCAACGTCTGAGCCCAGAAGCACTGACCTATCTGGAGTCTGCGGGTGGGCCAGGGCCACGACCAGAACTCCCTGTGGCCAATGCTGAGGTGCCGGAGACAGCGGCGGAAACTCCCTTTCCCTCCGCGTCTGTGGTTGATCCTGACGAGGGGCTCAATCTGGACGACCTGGATTTGAACGCCGACTTTGACGACGAGATTACCCTGCTTCAGATTGATAACGAAATTTCCCAACTGGATCTTGATGACGAGGATAGAGACATCCCCATCGAGCTAATTCCTGGCCTAGAGCAGGCTAGCTGGGATCGCCAGAACCTTGATCCCCAGGTTGATGCCGATCCCAGCCGGGTTGCTGAGGTTGGCAATCTGGATGAGTCACTGCAAATTTTAGACCAGCTCGACGTTGCCACGCCGGATCCCACCGCCGCCGTGTCCTTGCCGACTCTACCGACCGCCGACATTACCGGCATAACCAGCCCAGATGACGCCGAGGCTGAAGCGTTAGACGACTTCTATCAAACCCTGTTTGGCCTTAACCAACCCGCTGAGGGCATCGACCTTTCCCTCCAGCCGGACGACATGGCCGAGCTAGGGGAGGATTTTAGCCCCCTGACAGAGTCCTCTAGCTATTCTCCAGAACTGGGTGAGCTGGATTCGCCATTTCAGTCAGAGGCACTCACTGGCCTTTGGGACACCTCCCCCTCAGGTGATCCAATAGATTCGATAGATCCGATCAATTTGGATCCAATCAATCTGGATCCAATCAATCTGGATCCAACCAATCCAGATCCAATCAATCTAGACCCGATAGATCCGACTCCGGAACCTGAGTTAGACACCTTAGATAATTTGTTGGATCCTGGCCTGGCTGCACAGCTATCCAGTCAAACCGCAGCTTCTGAGGCGGCAGCATCCCTCACCATTGCCTCTCTGGATGACCTACTCCCCGATTCGGTAGCCAGTTCCGACCCTGACTCAGAGCCCTCCTTGACCACCGACCTGAGGATGGAGCCTGGGTTGGACTTCAACCAGTCTGGCCTGACGCTGCCCGAAGAAGACCTGCTGGTGGAGGATGAGCTTTTCCCCGCCAACCAATATGGCTTCACCGTAGACGCCGCCACGACTAGTTCCCTGGCAGAGGATCTAGCCAATTTAGAAACTACCTGGGCCAACGAACCTGAACCCTCAGGAGATTTCTTGCCGGAACAGCCAGGGGAGCCAGACCTGAGCCTGGCCAGTTTAGCTGGGCCGAACCCGACCCAGGCCGGGGGCTCAATCGCCGACC
>CAYUBC010000193.1:6886-7164 GCA_964442885.1 uncultured bacterium
CCTCTGGAGTGAGCCATCCCTAGAAACCGAGTCTTTCCAGTCCGCATCGACCGACCTGTTCGGGGAGTCGTTTGCGGAGGCTCAAGCCCCGGAAACCAATCCCACTGAACTGTTCGGGGAGCCGTTTGCGGAGGCCCAAACTCCAGACAGCAACCCAACCGACCTGTTCGGGGAGTCGTTTGCGGAGGCCCAAACTCCAGACAGCAACCCAACCGACCTGTTTGGGGAGCCGTTTGCGGAGGCCCAAACTCCAGACAGCAACCCAACCGACCTGTTCG
>CAYUBC010000194.1:0-7144 GCA_964442885.1 uncultured bacterium
GAAACAGCAAAATCGGCAGGGCCATCAGCAGCGCAATTAACACAATTACTAGCCGCAGTGGCAAAAACCGCTGTAGCCAGGAATAAATCACACTCAGGCCCAGGCCCACCCCGGCGCTAAAGATATAGATCCACGGTAGATTAGCTGCGCCGTATTTATCCAAAAACAGCGCCGCAGAACTCACCTCAAGCCACAAAATGCCCATGGAGGTGGCGGTATAGAACGCCAGCATCAGCAACGTGCGCTCCTGCTCTTCGGGGCGCAGGTTAATCAGCTCAAGCAGGCGCTCTTTGAGGCCGCGGCGATCCTGAATAGGGCCAGATGCAGTCATGCGGAGGGTGGGAAGGGAATCACAATGCCTAAGGATACCTGGAGTGGGGGAGAAGAGTGCTAGTCGGATAGGGTTTCGATGAGGAGGTCTACCTGGGTGCGTTTTTCGGTCAGGTAGGTTTCGCACTGGCGCAAAGCCTGGACAGCCTGCTCGAACTGGGCCAGAACCTCGGCCAGGGGTAAACGGCCAGACTCCAGTTCGGCAATGATGGCTTCTACGGTGGCGACTGACTCTTCATAACTCCAGGATTCAGGTTGAGGCTTACGGGTGGCAGCTTTAGATGGCATGGGCTTGGCGTCCTACTCGTTACTATTTTCTATCTGGACTATTTTCTATCTGACTGTCTGTAACTCGCACGGTGAGCTGGCCCCTGGCCAACTGTACCTGCAGTTCCTGATTCGGCGTCACCGTGGCGGCGTCTACCACCACTGCACCGGCCCTGTCTCTAACCAGGGCATAGCCCCGTTGAATCACCGTCTCTGGGTCAAGGGTCATCAGGTGGTCGTGCAGAGCCTGGCAGCGATCGCTGGCCCGGCGCAGTTCTACCTGTACGCCGTGGGCCAGCCGTCCCTTAATCTGGTTTAGGCGAACCTGCTGCTGGATCAGTTGTTGATCTAGCCGTAGCCGCTGTAGCCGCTGGCCCAAGCGCCGAGAGTCTTCTTCCGCAGTGGCCAGATGGTTGCTCACCAGAGTGCTGAGGTACTCAGTACGGGTTCTATGGCTATCCCATAGCTCGGCCAGGGCAGGCACGGCGGTTAGGGCTGCTGCCGTTGGGGTATGGGCACACACATCGGCGGCCAAATCCGCCAGGGACTCGTCTCGCTGGTGGCCAATGCCGGTCACTACGGGAATGGGGCAGTTGGCAACGGCTCGCACGACCCGCTCGTCGTCAAAGCACTCCAAATCCTCAGTGGCCCCCCCGCCCCGCGCCAGGATGAGCACCTCGGCCCGGCCATCCCTGGCCACTCGCTGCATAGCCTCAACAATGGAGTTGGGAGCGCTCTCGCCCTGCACAATGGCCGGGGAGAAGAGAATGTGGAGGCCAGGGTGGTGCTGGCGTAGCGATCGCTGAATGTCCCCCCAAGCTGCCGCCTGGGGGGATGACACCACGGCCAGGGTTTGGGGCAGCGCGGGTAGAGGGCGCTTAAACTCTGGGTCAAACAGCCCTTCCGCCGCCAGCCGTTCCCTCAGTTGGCGATAGCGCAGGGCCTTGAGGCCATCTCCGGTAGGTAACACCTGCCAAACCGTCAGTTGGTAGCTGCTGCGCTGGGGATAGACCTTGACCGTTCCCAACACCGTTACCTGCTCACCCTGAGCAGGTAGCGTACTCAGGCGAGGCACCTGACTGCGCCAGGCCACGCAGTTAATAGCGGTTTTGCCGTCTAAATCCGTCAGGTTAAAAAACAGCCCCTTCGCGTGGTTATTGACGCTGGAGACTTCCCCCACCACCCAGATTTGTTTGAGGATGGCGTCGTCTTCCAGGAGCGCTTTGATATAGTCAACTAGACCAGCCACACTGAGGGGAGCAGGGGCCGTGGCAAGGGGTAGCTCAAAGGGAGTCATAGACCAACAATTTACCTAATGCAGAAACCACAAGGCACAATCAAGCTTTTTTCTAGGATAGGCTGCCCCGTTCGATGCATTTCATGCAGACCCGGAAAAGCGCCAGAACTAAAATGACCTCAATGGCGATCTGCAAACCGGGGGGAGCCAGCATCAGACCCGCAATAGTTAGCCCTGAGCCTACTACAGCACAGGCAATCAGCAGAATTTCGTCATCAAACAGGTTCAGCCCCAGCCAAAAACTAGCAAACCCCAAAAGCCAGAGTATCAGGTAGATCATTGCCCTGCCCATCGACAACAGACTCTATCATGGCTCAAGTTAGGGACAACAATTGGACATCCAGCTCCTGGATTAGGGTTGCGCACTCGGCCTCAGTATTCACCGGGTATCGCTGCCAGTCCCCTTGAATCTTTAAATCTGCAAAGATGCCTGCCGGGTCATCATGGAAGTGCAAGAAGGCAGTGGCCTTGAAATAAAAGCGACCCTGGCCTTTCTCCTTGAGCGGCGGCATCCGTTGGCGCACTTGCTCTAATAATGACCCTAGCCTTGCCAGAGTATGGCTATCGGCATGTTTCATCGCAACCCTCCTACCCAAGTAAACGGAGTTGACTACTATGATCATGACAGATTAACCCGGCCAAATTGTGAACACCCTGCGCCTACAGGTTTACATTGCCTTTCGGCTGAGCTGCCACCGCCTGGCCGCTGCCGCTACCACCAAACCGCAGTGGCGAGATTGGGGCTTGGCCATCGTCCTTATGGCCGCATTTTCTGCCGTGGTGCTACCGCTGGGCTTCTGGAGCCATTGGTTAACGCTAAGCCTGGCTACCCCATCCTGGACTCAAAGTTTGCGGTTGGCAAGCCGAGTATTGGTGATTCCAGCCCTGCTGGAGGAGGGATTTTGGCGAGTGCTGCTGCTGCCTCACAAAACTGAGATTATGAGTGTTCGCCAGCGCTGGCTGATTGGCCTACCCATCCTGCTTCTCTTTGTGCTCATGCACCTGGTTACCAGCCTGACGGTCTACCCAGCCGGGTTCCCGACGTTTACCCAGCCCCTTTTCCTGTTTTCTGCTCTGCTGCTGGGTTTAATTTGCACCATCGCCTACTGGCAATCCGGTTCCGGGTGGGTCTCGGTGGCTATGCATTGGCTAATTGTCTTTGTGTGGTTGATGTTTCTGGGCGGCTATACCCGGTTAGGACTGGCCTAGGAGCCACCAGCCTCAGGCTTTGCATATTGCCCTGGAAACAGGGGTGTTTGGCTCAACAGCCTGGCGAAGAGAGCCCCACTCCAGGGAGCTGGTGTTTTGCCCCAGTCGGTCTTTGGGCAGCTTATAAACAGCCCCCAACCTAAGCCATTGACGCAATGTTCATATCCCCAGGGGGTCGGTTTATGTTCAAATCCATTGGTCATCAGGTCTGCGCGTTTGATCTGGAGTGGGTGCCGGATCCGCAATCGGGGCGGCGAGTGTATGATTTGCCTGCTTCTATGCCTGATCGCGAAGTTTTTGAGGTGATGTGGCAAAAGGGTGGCGCTACCGAAGAAAAACCGCGCCCTTATCTCAAAACCGCCCTCTGCCGAGTCGTGTCTGTCTCCGCGGTGATTCGTGAGCAAACTTGCAAGGGTGAAGTGCGCCTGCGGCTAACGGCCCTACCGAAAACCCCGGATCAGCCCATGGCCGAAGGGGAGTTGATTGCTACTTTTTTGGGTTACGTAGGGCGGCAAAAACCCCAGCTTGTCGGCTTTAATTCTCTCACCTCAGACTTACCCATTCTGCTTCAGCGGGGCATTGCAGCGGGCATCACAGCGCCAGAGTTTTGCAGCCGCCCGGATAAACCCTGGGAAGGTAACGATTACTTTGCCCGCCATACCCAGGCCCATGTGGACTTAAAAGACATCGTCAGCGGCTGGGGGATTGGGACGCCATCGCTCCATGAATTTGCGTCCGTGATGGGCATTCCCGGCAAGATGGGTACTGACGGCAGCACCGTTGTCGATCTGTGGGTGGAAGGCAATCTGCGCGCCATCGTGAACTATAACCAGTACGACGCCCTAACCACCTATCTGGTCTGGCTACGGACAGCCCAATTTGCTGGGTTCTTCAGCCCGCTCCAGTACGTGGAAGAAGAGAACCGGGTGAGAGAACTGCTCATTCATCACATTAACCAGGGAGAGGAGCACCTTACTCAATATTTAGAGAAGTGGAATAGTTTTCAGCCTCAACCCGCCGATACCGTTGCGGCTGACTTATCTCAACCCAGTCTCAAGATGCAGCAGGCCGCTTAACCAGGCAGATTTCAGCCAGCAGGATGCAGACCAAGCCTGAAAATCTATCCGGTACACTAGAAAAGGATCACACCAATGACAGGTTTTATGCAAGCTGAGCCACAGAGAGAACCTACCATTGCAGATATCTTGACAGAACTGCGAGAGTTCAAGGCCGATGTAGATCAGCGCTTTGAGCAGGTGGATCAGCGGTTTGAGCAGGTAGACCGACGCTTCGAGCAGGTGGATCAGCGCTTCGAGCAGGTGGAGCGCCGGTTTGGGCAGGTAGACCAGCGCATTGAGCAACTTGATCAACGCATGGAGAAGCTGAGTTATCAGTTCGACATTAACGAAACAGCCTCTGACAAGCTAGTGAGGTTGGCGACGACAATTATCGTGGCGGCAGCAACCGTGGCCGTGCTGCCTTCTGCTCTCCAGGCCATTGGGCCATTGTTAACCCAAGCCATTACCGCTGGCCAGTAGGTCAAGCAACTGGTTGCAGCAGGGCAACGCAGGATTGCGCGATCGCCCACTCTTCCTGGGTATGGATAACCAACACCCGCACCGCCGAATCTGCCGCCGCGATATCCTGGTCATCCTTGGCGCGGCTGAGTTCGTCGGTTTTGAGTTTTACACCCAGAAACTCGAATGGCTCACAGGCCCGACGCCAGACCAGAGGGCTATTTTCGCCAATGCCTGCGGTAAACACAATGGCATCCAGCCCGCCGAGGCTGGCCATCATCGCGCCCATGTCGCGTTGGAGGCGATGAATAAACATATCTATCGCCAGGGTCGCCTGAGAATTGCCGGCTTCCATCGCCTCCACCACCAGGCGCATATCGTTGGAAATTCCCGATACCCCCTTCAGACCCGATTCTTTGTTGAGAAGGGTGTCGAGTTTGTCAACTCCGTACCCTTCCTGACGCATCAGGTAGATGAGAATGCCCGGATCAACGCTACCTGAACGGCTGCCCATCATCAGGCCATCCAGGGGGGTAAACCCCATGGTAGTGTCGATGCTGATGCCGCCTTTGACGGCGGCCAGGGAGCAGCCATTGCCCAGGTGGCAGGTCAACACCCTCAAGCCAGCCAAATCTCGCCCCAGCATAGCGGCGGCTCGCTGGGCCACATACTGGTGGCTAATGCCATGAAACCCATAGCGGCGAATGCCCTTTTCTAACCAGTCGTAGGGGCCAGGGTAGGTAGAGGCAGCCTCTGGCATGCGGGCATGGAAGGCGGTATCAAACACCGCTACCTGGGGGATGTTGCCCAGAATTCGCTCTGCGGTTTCAATGCCGTGCAGATTAGCCGGATTGTGGACAGGGGCTAGGGGAATTAGCTGACGGATAGCATCCTTGACATCGCTATTAACCCGAACGCTATCCACATACTGCCGCCCACCGTGCACAACTCGATGCCCGATTACATCAATTTCGGATAGTTCTCTCAACACCTGGGTTTGCCCCTGCACCAGCGTATCTAGCTTGGCGGCAATGCCCTCAGCCCGGTCAGTAATGGGCAGGGTTGCTTTGATTTTGCCACCCTCATGATTAGTGGCCGTAAGTTCCACCATGCCCTCGGCGTGAGTCCAATCTAAGGCGGCCCGCCAGATTGGTCTGGGTGTCTGATTTGGCTCAGCCAGGCGGTTGAGGTCAAACAGGCAAGCTTTGTGGCTGCTAGAGCCAGCATTGAGAACGAGGATTTTCATGCATCATCTCGAAACTCGGCAATCATTTCTGGCGAGTGGAAGACCGTATCGGCAATGGAAACCGCGTTATTCAAAACTTGAAAATACTGAATCTTACGGGTCAGCTCCTCTAGTTCCCGGTGCAGCCGAGTCTCCTCTTCACCATCGGCCTTCTCAAGCTGCCCCAGCAGATCACCCTTGGCAATCTGGTAGTAGGACTGCATATCCCGACAGTAGGAATGCAGTTGTGAGACAGTCCGAATTGGAGAATAGTCTGGAATACCAAAGAGAGGCTTTTTGTTGTCCATAATTGCTAATGCGTCACCGTAACAAAGGGTTGCCCTGATTTTAAGGGAAAGGCGGGAGGGTTTTGGGTTTTGGATTTTAGATTTTGGCTTCTGGCCAGTCATCCCCTCCTGGGAGGGGCAGGGGTGGGTTATTCCTAGAAGGGGCAGGGGTGGGTTATGGATTCTGACCATTAGATGAGATATTCCCAGACGCCCGACTAACCCCTAAACAACACCCTACCGGCCTCACCGCATACTCCCCAATCCAAAATCCCCAATCCAAAATCCAAACTACTGTCTACCTAAGTGCCTGGCCGGGCATCCAGGTCTTCGGGCAAATGGGAACGATCGCCGTGTTTAACCAGCATGGGGCCGTGCAGATCAAAGTGGATGAGGCTGACAGAGGCCACGGGTAGATAAATGCGATCGCGGTACCGCCCGCTATCGATCCCCAGCAGATTGCAGAGCATGAGCCGAATGGTTGTCTTGTGGGATACCACCAGAACGTTGCCTTCGGTGAATTGATCTTCAATCTCGGCTAAAACCAGGGCGGCTCGGCTGGCTACCTGTACGCCGGTTTCTCCGCCGGTAGGCGGGTTCCAGGCGGGTTCGGTAAGCCAGCGGAGATAGTCCTGATTGTGATGGTCTTTCACGTACTCTGGGGTTTGGCCTTCCCAGTCGCCAAAGTACATTTCCTTGAGCCCGGTGCGAAGCTGCATGTTTAGCCCGACGGCCTTACACAGCGGCATGGCCGTCGCCACTGTGCGCTTTAGAGGACTGGCAAACACCGCCTGCCAGGGCAGATGCTGGTACTTGTCGGCAAAGGCTTGCGCCATGGCCAACCCTTCTGGGGTTAGCTCAGGGTCGGAAAAGCCACAGTAGGTACCCGTCTGGCTGGCTTCGGTTTCACCGTGGCGAAGGAGGTAGAGGTTGAGAGGCATGGGAGGGCGCGGGGATGTGAACAGAGCAGGGGTGGGGGAGTTTTGAGTTTTGAGTTGAGACTGACTTTCCA
>CAYUBC010000195.1:0-7138 GCA_964442885.1 uncultured bacterium
CGATGGGCAGATAGGCTGGCAAGAAGGCGTCGCCGCAGTCCTTAGCAAAGGCAAACAACTGTTCCCAACTACGGCCCGGCAGTTCGCCAATGGTCTGGCTCACCTGGTCAGCGCCTTTGCCCTGGTCAGGGCCGCGGTAGAGATGCCCCTGGCCATCCTGGTAATCAAAGAAAACACCGCCGACGCCCCGGGTCTCGTGGCGGTGCTTGAGATAGAAGTATTCGTCGCACCAGGGCTTAAACACCTGGTAGTAGTGGGGATTGTGGCGATCGCACACCGTCTTTAGCGTCTGGTGAAAATGCACCACATCGGCCTCAAAGGGGTAGTAGGGGGTGAGGTCAATGCCGCCACCAAACCACCACACTGGCCCCGCCTCAAAATAGCGATAGTTGAGGTGAACCGTTGGCACGTAGGGGTTACGGGGATGCAGCACCATTGAGGTGCCCGTGGCGTAGAACCGGTGGCCCGCCGCCTCTGGTCGTTGCACCAGAATCGACGGCGGCAGGTGGTCGCCCCACACCTCCGAAAAATTCACGCCGCCCTGCTCAAACACGCCGCCCTGCTTAATGACCCGCGAACGGCCACCGCCGCCCTCTGGTCGTTCCCAGCTATCTTCCTGAAAGGTAGCGTTGCCGTCTAGCCGCTCAAGTTCCTGGCAAATGCTGTTTTGCAGGTCTTTCAGCATGGTGCTGGCGCGATCGCGCGAATCCGCAGGGGGGGGGGTTGTGGTTGCGGTGGGGTTAGGAGCTGATGAAAGGGTCATAAACGCGGAAGGGGTAGTAACAAGGTCATCGTCTAGCGGATATGTCACACTGGAGAAAGATACATCACAATCTGGATCCAGTACCGCCGAAAGCTAAAATCCTCACCACTTAAGCTTAGGGGGCCGAAGCCTAGGGGGCCGAAGCTTAAGGGAATGACGGCAAGGCAGCTTATTCAAGCTACCGTGAAACCTCCCCCTAAATTAAATAGGCTGACTGCTAAGCGGCAAAATGTTGCGAAACTCAACATTTTGCTACGCCCCCTTAAGGGGTGGTGCCGCCAGGGTAGCTCTGACGATTTACTAAACTATCTCCTCTGTAGGATGGGGGAGCTATTCACCTGCCTTAATGTAGATCTAACGAAATCTAAAGTCAGTAGCGGTGCCCCGCTGAACAGTTTTCCCGGTATACGGTTGTGATCCTAATTCTCTCTGGCCAAGCCTCACTTACCTCTCGCCACCCCCTTAGCGGAGCGTCCTATGTTTAGAGAGTGGTCATTTCCTCGACCTTTTCTATCGCTACTGCACTTGATTCAGCAATGGGTGCGAGTGCAGCAGCGCCTGGAGAAGTCCTACCGAATTGTCAGTAGCGCCTCTGTGGATACCCTCTGGCAAACCATCAACAATCTGGCCGATGTGTCCTGGCATCCCCTGCTAGCCAGCACCAATGCTCCCCAGGGGCTAAGCCCAAAGCCGGGGCTAATTTATCGCGCCTTTACCCGGCTGTGCCCTATTCCCGTTTCTATTTTTGTTGAACGGGTGCTGCCCCAAGAACTGATTAGCATCCGAGTGCTGCCAGTACCTGGCTTGGAAGAGCGGGTCACCTACGAACTGAAATCTACCGTGCGGGGCACCCAAATTTCCTACTCAGTAACGCTGCAGGGCTGGCTTTCGCCTCTGGCCTGGTCGCTGCTGCGCCCCTATGCGGCCAGGGTGGCCTCGGCCCTAGCGAGAGCAGCGGAACAGTCAACCTCCCTCAGCAGTGCAGATTCTCGCTTTCAGGCCTGGTAAGTCAACCTATATTGCAGCGGCGAACCTGGCATTAACCCCGGCCTTAATTCTGGGTAAGGGGCACGGGTGAATTTTGTCATAATTGAGCTACACCTTAGTGGCAAAGGGAATGGTGCTGTGGCGTATTGTGCTGTAGTCAAGCGCAGGCTGGTGGTTGCGTTTCTGGTGGGTGCTAGTTTTCTACCCCTGATGGCCTTACCCTGGGGGTCTGACGCGGTTGAGGCCATCCAGTACTCCGATGGCACCGTTGGGTTTTCCTATCCCCCCCGCCTCACCGATAGCTACGCCACCCGCACCCTGGTTAGCGATCGCAACGTCACCTACTACCTCACCTTCAGCTTCCCGGCTGAGGCCCAGGAATCCCTGGCCAAACTTGAAATTAGCCTGGACGAAGGCCGCGACCCCATCTTTAGATATCGCCTGGAGGCTACAGAAGCCTTCCTGAACACGCCCGATGGCCAAATTCCCCTCTCCCTGGGAGGCTTAAATCAGGATCCAGACAGCCAAACTCTGACCATTACTCTGGATCCGCCAGTGCCTCCTGGCCAATCCATTACCCTGGCGCTACGGCCTGTGCAAAATCCCCGTTTTGCTGGGGTATACCTGTTTGGAGCGAGGGCCTTCCCCGTGGGCGAAACCGTGCGGCCAACCTTTATGGGCTATGCCCGCCTGAGCTTCTATGAGCGAGACGGATTCCGCTGGCCGTAACACCCCTGACACTCCCGCGTTTAGCCTGTCAGTACGTAGGTCGGCAGAATTCAGGCCTGGCACTATGCCCCTGACAACGGTTGCATTAGTTCAAAGGGCGATCGCCATAAAGCCTCAAGCCTTACAGGTTGGCTAAAATCGGCAGCAGCAACGTTACAAAGTAAAACACCAGTGATCCGGTAAACACGTAGCTGTCAGTGCGGTCTAAAATACCGCCGTGGCCGGGAATCAACGCGCCAGAATCCTTCACCCCTGCATCGCGTTTCATCAGCGATTCAGTCAGGTCGCCCAGCAGGCTGGAAATGCCAATCATCAGCCCCAAAACTCCACCAGAGAGGGGCCATAGCGGCCAATTGAGCCAATAACTGCCGAGCAGGGCCACCACGGTGCTGCCGACCATGCCAAAGGCCGCGCCTTCCACCGTTTTTTTAGGGCTGATGTTGGAAAGCGGCGTGCGACCTATGACTTTGCCGGTGGCGTAGGCCCCAATGTCGGCAGCCCAAATGCAGGCAAAGGCCAGCAGAGTTACCGCTAATCCCGGTGGTACCTGTTCCAGTCGGGGGAGCCATACCTCAGGCCAGTAGCCCCCTAGGGGCAGGCTGGCGGGGTCATTACCGCCCAGGTCGCGCAGGCGAATCCAAAAGCTGGGCAAGTACCCCCCATAGAACAGGCCCAAAATTGAGGCCGCCACATCGGCAATGGTGGCGACCTGGGGCTGAAACAGCAGATAAAAGCAGATGAAGGTGCCGCCTAGAGGTAGCAGGGCATCGGCCAGTGGGGGGGAGAGGTGAGCCGCTATCAAAATTAACTGGCTCACGACCAGAGTGGTTTTGGTGGCGGGCAATATGCCCTTGGCGTGCACCAGGCCAAAAATTTCGAGCTGGCCCAGAAAAACAATGACGCCAAACCCCAGGGTAAAGTACCACCCACCGAGGATAATCATGGCCAGGGCCACCACAATGGCAATCAATCCGCTAATAATTCGAGACCAGGGCATAGGCAGCGGAAATATCGTTCAACCGGCGTGTTGAACCTGTGAAGTCAGCAACCCCTTAACCCCTGCCTACGCTTGCTGGCAGAGGGGGAGCTTACTTACACTGTGACACAGTTTAGCCAGTCTCACCGGGTTCGGATGTTGGTAAGCCGGGGATTGAAGAGAAAAGTCTCTGGGGCAGAAAAAACCCAGGGTTTAGGCAAAACCCTGGGTGGAGTGGAGTGGTCATCACAGCCAAGACTTACAGGTGCAACTTACCCATGCACTGTCCAGCTAGCATCAGGATCCGGCAGGTCAATGGTGCCCGTCACGGTGGTGCCAGTCATGGCCCAGGCCAGAGTCTCCCCTGTTGTGGTGTTGCGCCAGAGCAAATCGGTCTGGTTGTCGCCGTTGAGGTCGGTAACGCCGCGCAGGGCAAAGGCTGGGTCAAGCTGGGGTAGGATGACCCCGCTGGAGAGCGCCCCCTGGCTGCCCATTACCCAGAGCACATTGTCGCCAGTGACGCTGTGCCGCCAGAGTAGATCCTCAATCTTGTCGCCAGTGAAGTCGCTAGCGGCAACCAGGTTAAAGACGGGATCGGCGGTAGTCAGATCTAAGCGCTGGCCGCTATCGGTGGTGCCGTTCAAAAGCCAGACTTGATTTTGCCCGGTGCTGCGGTTGCGCCAGAGAATGTCGTCATAGCCATCGCTGTTGAAGTCGCTAATAGCCGCTACCACAAAGGCCGTGTTCTGGCGGGGTAGAACAATACCCTGCTGAAGTTGACCATCTGCCAACGTCCACAGCGCGTTTTCGCCGCTATTAACATTGCGCCACAGCAGGTCGCCACTGCCGTCGTTATTGAAGTCGGCGTAGCCAGCAATGCCCCAGGAAAGATCCACCGTGGGCAACACCCGGCTGCCAACCACATCGGCCCCATCCATCAGCCAGATGCCATTAATGCCGCTAAGACTATCGCGCCAGAGGATATCGCTGAGGCCGTCGTTGTTGAAGTCATCGATAACCTGTACCTTGTAGCTGCTGTCTAACGGGCGCACCTCAAACCCAGAGTCCAACTCACCATTGGGTTTTAAGGCCCAAATAACGCTAGTAGGGCTGGAGTTGTGTCGCCAGAAGAGGTCGGTTTGACCATCGCCAGTAAAATCCGTAATGGGATAGAGAATATTGGCGGTTTGGGTACCGAGATTGAAGATCTGGCCATTGTCTTCGGTGGCAGTAACCGAAATAGTGTAGTCTCCAAACACCTTATAGACCTTGCCAACTTCGCCCGGCCCATTGACCACCGTAGAGGTGCCATCGCCCCAGCTAATTCGGTAGGAGAGCAGCCGGTCATTGCCCGGATCCACCGGGGTGCCGATGGTCAGCGTGTATAGATCGTCGGCCTGCACCGGGCCAGAGCCAGACAGCGGCACTATCGGCAGCACATCGTTGACGGTAATGCCAATGGTTTGCTGAGCGCTGGCCGAGCCATCGTTAACGGTTAGAGTGATGGTGTAGTTGGCGTCATCACCGTAGACCTTTTCCAGCGGTGGCAGGCTAAAGCGACCGCCGCCATTATTGACAATTTGCGCGTTGGGCACGGGCGTTGTGGTGCCGTCGCCCCAGTCCACGGTAACTGTGTGGTTGGTCGAGTCGATGTCGAAGAATTCGCCAGTCAGGGTAACGGTGCCTCCCTCATTGATGGCGCTGGCACTTAGGGTGAGCTGCAAATCCTCCGGCGCATCGTTAACCGGGATAAAGGTAACGTTGGCGGGTACGGCTGGCAGACCAACCTCGTTATCGGCCACGGCAACAGTGAAGCTAGGCGGTGCTTCATTACCGTCATGGATAAAGAAAATGTTGCCGCTGAGGATGTCTTGCTGGGTAAAGCTGGTTACTCCAAGCACATCTGGCAGGCCGTCTGAGTTAGTATCTCGCCCAAACTCGCCGCCGGTTAAGGCCCCAATGGTGTACGTAATCTGGTTGGGGAGGCTATCGGGGTCGGTGGTGTTGAGGTGAGCGGCAGAAATTTTGAGGGTGCCACCTTCCTCAACTCGGAAGGCATTGGTAGTGAGACTGGGAGGATCGTTAACCGGAATATGGGTCACATTACCGGGGATGGGCAGGCTAGAGCCGCCGTTTGGATCTCGCACAGTCATGGTAAATGCCGCCGGGGCCTCTCTGCCGTTGTGGCGGAAGAAAATTAGCCCTTCATTAATGGCCTGTTGGGTAAAGGTGGTAACGCTCAGGCCAGTGGCGATGTTGAAGAAGCTGCCTCCCGTGATGCCAGAGAGTGTGTAGGTCAACTGAGCCGGGTCGGTGGTTTCCTCATCCGTAGCCCGGAGGTTACTGGCGGTGAGCTGGAGATCTTGCCCCTCCCGAATGGTAAAGGCATTGGCCTGAAGCACTGGGGCATCGTTGACCGGTGTAAAGGTAACGGTGGCCGAACTGGTGGCGGTTTGTGGATTAGCCGGGTGTTGGTCGCTAACCTCCAGGGTGTAGGCAGGTTTGAGGCCCGTGTTGCTGGCCGTAAACGAAACCTGATTCAGAACAAGCTGGTTGCGGCTAAAGCTATCCCCCACGGCCAGGGTGCTGCCGTTGACGGTAAAGAAGCCGTTTTCTACAGACAGAACCTTGAAGGTGAGCTGGCTGAGGGGCGTATCAATGTCGCTCACCTGAAGGTTGCTGGTAGATAGGATGACCGTTTCCCCCTCGGCAATGGTCAGCACATTGCGAGTAAAGGCTGGCGCATCGTTGATGGGGGTGTAGTTAATGGCCGCCGCAATTGGCCCCGTTGTGCCGCCTTGCGGATCGACCACCTCCAGGTTGAAGGCGGGCGGTGTTTCGCTGCCGTTGTGGCGGAAGACAATTTGGTTGCCCTCGTTAATTTGGGCCTGGGTAAAGCTAAACACCTCATCCCCATCAATATTAATGAAGGTGCCGCCCACCACATTGCTCACCAGGTAGAGCAACTGGCCGTTGGAGGTTTCTTCGTCGCTGGCGCTGAGGTTGCTGGAGGTCAGCACCAGGTCATTGCCTTCAACGATGCTGAAGGTGTTGAGGTTGAGTTTGGGCGCATCGTTAACCGGGATAAACTGCACCGTAGCCGCCACTGTAGTTGAGTCGCCCAGGGGGTCAGTGGCGATGAACTCGAAGCTGGGAGGAGTGCTATCGCCATCATCCACAAAGGAAATGCGGCCCAGGGCAATATCCAGGCGAGTGAAGGTATCCGTGGGCAGCAAGGGCTGACCGCTGCGGAAAAACTGACCACCGCTGACGTTGCCTACGGTATAGAGCAGGTTGTCAGGGTTGTGGTCGGGGTCGGTGGCATTGAGGTTGGCCGAGCTGAGCACCACAGTGCCCGCTTCCGTTACCCGCAGGCTGCTGGCCAAGAAGGTTGGGGCATCGTTGACGTTGGTGAAGTTGATGGTGGCGGGCAGGGTAGCTGTAGCCCCGGCCCCATCGGCAACGGTAAGGCTGTAGGTAGGAGCGGCCTCGGCCCCACTGTGGACAAACTGTACCTGGCCAGCGCTAACTTGCGCCTGGGTAAAGGTCGTAACAGCGGTGCCGGGGCTGGCGACCAACTCAAAGCGTCCATTGGTGACGCTTGCCACGGTGTAAGTCAGCGCTGTAGTGAGAGATTCTTCATCGCCCGCTAGCAGATTGCCATTGCCCAACACCACCGTTTC
>CAYUBC010000196.1:0-7137 GCA_964442885.1 uncultured bacterium
TACCATACTCGACTCAATTAGCGGTACATCGTTCAGAATTTCTGCCGAGCAGCCAAAAAACTCCACCAAAATATGTCGTCCCAGCGAATTCATGCCCCCTACTCCTTATCAGTGAATCAGCACAAAAGCTTATGATTCTACCATGAGTGGTTGACTAAGAATGGCCCAGGCAAAATCTACTTAGGGAGATGTATTAACGTAAGCCGGAGTAGGCTCAGGAATGGAGAACCCATGACAGCCTATTTGTCGGAAGTGACCAGCCGCTTGCGAAGGGATTCGGCCCGGCGTTTGGCTGTACCATTTTTAGGTTCAACCGCTAGCGCACTTTCGTAGGTTTCTAGGGCCTGGTTCATCAGCTGCTTACGCTCGTAGCTGTGGCCCAGATTGTTCAAGGCCGTCACGTAATCAGGCGCAAGCTTAAGCGCTTCTTTGTAGTTGCGAATAGCCAGGTCGTATTGATCCTGGGCAAAGTAGGCGTAGCCCAAGGCGTTGTAGACCAGGGCAGTATTGTCTGGTTCTTCCGGATCCGTCTGCTTAAGGGCTTGCTGGAGATAAAGCGCTGCCTGAGTGTAAAGTTTTTTGTCGAGGAGCAGGCTGCCCAGCTCGTAGTACTCCTGAGCTGTACCTTTTTCTTTGGTGAGCTTGGCTTGGAGGCGTGAGAGAGTGCCTTCAATACGGCGGGTTTTGAGCACCTGGCGCACCACAAAAAAGGCGGCAACGCTGAGCAACGCCAGCAAAATGGCCAAGTAAGTCAAAAGCAGCTTGCTGTTTTCCATGGTCTACGCGCATCCAACAGGTCTGTATTTATCTTGGCATGAGTTAGGGCAGTCCCCAGAAGGTGGCGCGCTCTTCTAGCCAGTCGTTTTCGTGCCAGGTGGCCAGCGCCTCGTTGACAACGGTACGCAGGGGGTTGAATTGGGTGCCTTTGGGCAGGGCAATGGCGAGGGGTTCTGCGGAAGCCAGGGCAGGTAGTAACGCGTAGCCTGGATGATCTTGCTGCCAGCCCACCAGTACGGTGACATCGCCAGCAAAGGCATCGACCTGGCCCCGGCTAAGCTGAGTGAAGCCCTCCTGGTA
This sequence comes from uncultured bacterium, assembly GCA_964442885.1. Taxonomy (GTDB): domain Bacteria; phylum Cyanobacteriota; class Cyanobacteriia; order Phormidesmidales; family Phormidesmidaceae; genus Nodosilinea. The sequence continues at coordinate 1,078 of CAYUBC010000196.1, forward strand.
CGTGGCCAGGGGAATCAACTCTGCCTGGGGCAGTATATGGCGCACTGAAGGCACCAAACTGGAACCCTGCAACAGGCCCACTCGCTGCCGCTGGAGCTGTTGCAAACGGGTGAATTCGGCGTCACGCACCAAGAAGCCAGCCCCGTCCAGGTAGTAGGGCAGACTAAAGCTGACTAAGCGCATCCGCTCTGGGGTGATAGTCAGGCCAGCGATCGCCAGATCCGCTCGATCCTCCAGCACCGCCGGAATCCGATCCAGGTTCGACACGACCTGAAAGACTACGGCATCGGGGTTACCCAACACCGCCTGGGCCAGCTGACGGGCGATGTCTACTTCCAGCCCCACCAGGGCTCCATCCTCATTGAGAAAGCTCAGCGGACGCCAACCCTCCCGCACCGCCACAATCAGATAGCCACGGGCTTGAATAGTTTCCAGCTCGGCAGCTACAGAAACGGGGGACACAGCACCCTGTGCCCCCAGCATCAGACTAAGGCCCAAAAACACCCACTGTATCCACCGAAACCGGCGATTTTCTGGGGTTACCATACCGAAACCAGAACCTAGCCTTTTCCTGCAACCTCAACAACCCGAGCAAAACCATCCGGGTCGAGTACCGCCATTTGAGCCAGCATTTTGCGGTTTAGATCGATGTTGGCTGTCTTGAGTTGGCCAATCAACTGGCTATAGCTCAGCCCATGCATCCGCGCCGCTGCGTTGATACGAGTAATCCAAAGGCGACGAAAATCGCGCTTACGGTTGCGGCGATCGCGGTAGGCATACCGCAGCGCCTTCATCACTTGCTGATTAGCGGTTCTAAACAGCTTAGAGTGGGAGCCCCTAAACCCCTTAGCCAGTTTCAGAATTTTTTTGCGGCGCTTTCGGGCTACATTGCCGCGCTTAACACGTGCCATGACTCTTTAAAATCCTTGGGATACTTCAAACCTGGACAATTAACCTTGGGCAACTGGTCAAAACCAGATGTCTAACCCAGCCAGCTTCCCTGACCTACCGATTAGAGATACGGTAGCATCAGCTCTACGTTAGGGGCATCGGTCTCAGCCACCGTCGCAATCTTAGACAATCGACTGCGGCGAGTCGCATTCTTGTGCTCTAGCATGTGGTTCTTAAACGCCTTGCGACGCATAATTTTGCCGCTACCACTGCGGCGAAAGCGCTTGGCCGCAGCCTTGCGAGACTTCAGTTTCGGCATGGTTAGACATAATTTTCGACACAGTCTTCAATCATACCATGCGACATTCTGAATCTGAAAGGGGGAAATTCTGAAATCCTCCCGTTAACTGGATAAGTCTTACTCAACGGCCAGGAATGCTTGATAAGATGGGAACCTTAGACAAATTGAGATGGGTTTTCTATGGTTAAGCGTTCTCCTTTTGACAGTACGCAGATTTTGCGCCGTACCGAAGATTTGATTCGGGCTGCCTCAAACCGCTATCGGATTACGGTACAGGTCGCTAACCGGGCCCAGCGTCGCCGGTTTGAAGATTTTGAAAACTACGAGGACCCCAAAATGAAGCCCGTGCTACGAGCCATCATTGAAATGTCCGACGAGCTGACTCAGCCGGAAATTATTGGTGAGTAGGGTTTAGCCCCACAAACCGCTATGGGTCAACGTTTCGTGAAAGAGGGTAGTGGCTGGCGGCTAGGCTGGGATGATGAAACGTCGGTCTATCAAGGCCTGTTGGCCGGTTCTAACTGGGCTGTTGAGCTAACCGCAGCGGAATTTTGCGACTTTTGCCGGTTGGCTCAGCAGCTTGCTCACACTATGGGGGTGATGGCCGCTGAACTCATGGATGAGGAGCGCATCACCTGCGAAGCCGAATCGGATTTAATTTGGTTGGAAGCTGATGGTTTTCCAGACTGCTTTGCTGTGCGGTTTATCGTGCAGTCGGGGCGGCGCTGCGAAGGAGGCTGGCCAGCCCCAGCGACCCAGCACGTTTTGCAGGCTATTACCCAGCTGACCTTGTTTTGAGATTTGAGGTTTTAAGAGTTGAGCGCAGCCTTTATAGTTTGGCTCGAATGGTGAAGGAGTAGTCCCCTCCTGGTTCTAGCTGGTAGTCAAACCGCTCCAGGAAGCGGCTCAGGGGCTCACAGATGAGAGCTCGGCCCAGGGAAGGTTCTATCTGCAAGTATCCCTGACGAAAACACCACTGAAATTGCCATTCGTAATCGCTAGCTCGAACCTCACCTTCAATCCGGCCCTGGCTCCAAGATTGGTGAGTGATACGAACGTAGGCCGTGGTTTCGGGTAAGCGGGTGGTCACAGCGGCAAAGGCTGAATGCGGCAAGGAGAGAGTAGACAGCCTGTATCTTCCAGATCTCTACTAGGTACCATAACTCTAGGCCGGTTTTTGATCCACCTTAATGGCTAGAAAGGCAGCGTCAGCCCTAGGGCTGGCTTCTGGGGGTAGAATTCCCTGCAGAACATTTCAACCCACGCCGAAAAAACGGTAGCCTAGGATGAAGGCATCTTTGTTGTCTCATGTGTTCGGCATCTTTGCAGGTGTGGAACACCTTTTTGTCTCAGCCTATTCCCCTAGAGAGAAGTTGGAACTTGCCCGTGTCCAAGGTCGGCATCATTTACAACGACATTAAGCCCGTCGCCCATCAAGTTGCCTTGGAATGGCAAGAGAAGTTGATGGCTCGTGGCTTGGACGTGAGCTTGGCCACTGGGGTTGGTGGCATTTTGGGCTACTCTACCCCCGAGCGCCCCATCTGCCATACGCCCATTGATAGCCTGGTGCCACCCCAGTTTGATACTGATATGCTGTTTGCCCTCGTGCTTGGCGGGGATGGTACCGTACTGTCGGCTTTTCGCCAGCTAGCGCCGGTGGGAGTGCCCCTGCTGACGGTGAATACAGGCCACATGGGGTTTTTAACGGAGGCTTACCTGAACCAGCTACCCCAGGCAATTGACCAGGTACTGGCCGGAGACTACGAAATCGAAGAGCGGGCCATGTTAGCGGTCAAGCTATTTCACCGCCAAGACCTGATTTGGGAGGCGCTTTGCTTGAACGAAATGGTGCTACACCGCGAGCCGCTCACTAGCATGTGCCACTTTGAGGTGGGCATTGGCCGCCATGCTCCGGTAGACATTGCGGCTGATGGCATTATTATTTCTACCCCCACGGGTTCAACGGCCTATGCCCTGTCAGCCGGGGGGCCAGTGATTGCTCCTGGCGTTTCTGTGAATCAGCTGATTCCCATCTGCCCCCATTCTCTGGCCTCGCGGGGGCTGGTGTTTCCCGACCATGAGATGGTGTCGATCCACTCGGCTAACCCAGACCCGCTGGTGATGATTGTAGACGGCAATGCAGGCTGCTATGTAATGCCAGAAGACTGGGTCAGTACCTGCCGTGCGCCCTACATCGCTAAGTTTATTCGGCTGCGATCGCCAGAATTTTTCAAAGTGCTGCGCGAAAAGCTCGGCTGGGGGCTACCGCACATTGCTAAGCCCACCTCGGTAGAACTGCCTTGAGCTACTTATAGCTGCGCTGAGTGAGCGGCACGTTGTCAAAGACAAGGTCTTCGCGGTGGCGTTGTGGCGATCTCCCCTCTCCCTGATACTCCCAGGCGGCTACACAGGCAAAGTGCTCGTCATCGCGCTTGGCTTCGCCATCGGAGGTTTGGTGTTCTTCGCGAAAATGGCCGCCGCAGGATTCCTCCCGCTGTAGGGCATCGCGAACCATAAGCTCGGCCAGTTCCATAAAGTCAGCCACCCGCCCAGCCAATTCCAGGGATTTATTCAGCGTGTTGGCCTCTCCCGTTAGCTTCAGGTTCTGCCAGTACTCAACTCGCAGGTCTTGAATCTGGGCAATGGCGCTTTCCAGCCCTTCGCGGTTTCGCGCCATGCCCACGTAGTCCCAAACCAGGCGACCCAGCTCACGGTGGAATTCCATCACCGTCTTTTCGCCCCGGATGCTGAGTAGTTTAGTGATGCGGGCTTTGGCGCTGGCTTCAGCTTCGCCAAAGGCATCATCGGCAGTAGTCACCGTGGGGAGAGATTGGTTGGCGATGTAATCTCCCAGGGTGTAGGGAATAACGAAATAGCCATCGGCCAAGCCCTGCATCAGGGCGCTGGCACCCAGGCGGTTAGCCCCGTGGTCAGAGAAATTGGCCTCACCCAACACAAATAGGCCAGGGATAGTGCTCATCAGGTGATAATCCACCCAGAGTCCGCCCATTGTGTAGTGAACAGCCGGGTAAATACGCATAGGCACCTCGTAGGGGTTCTCGCCGGAAATGCGCTGGTACATGTCAAACAGGTTGCCGTAGCGGGCCGCAATGGTAGCCCGACCCTCGGTTTGCAAGGCTTCCCGAAAGTCTAGATACACGGCTAAGCCGGTATCCCCCACGCCACGCCCCTCGTCGGTCATGGCCTTGGCGTTGCGGGAGGCGACATCCCTGGGCACCAGGTTGCCAAAGGCCGGGTAGCGAGTTTCCAAATAATAGTCGCGCTCGGCATCGGGAATATGGTTGGGGTGGCGGGTATCCCCTGGTTGTTTGGGCACCCACACCCGGCCATCGTTGCGCAGTCCCTCACTCATCAGCGTGAGCTTAGATTGATAGTCTCCCGATACCGGAATGCAAGTGGGATGAATCTGCGTAAAACAAGGGTTAGCAAAGTAAGCGCCTCGCTTGTGACAGCGCCAGGCGGCGGTGACGTTAGAGTTTTTGGCATTGGTAGAAAGGTAATACACATTGCCGTAGCCCCCCGTGCAGAGCAACACCGCATCCCCGGCGTAGCGCTCCAGTTCACCTGTCACTAAGTTGCGGACAACAATGCCCCGCGCCCGCTCGTCAACGACTACCAGCTCCAGCATTTCTCGCCGGGGGTAGACCTCAATACGACCCGCCTGCACCATCCGCATCATGGCGCTGTAGGCTCCTAGCAAAAGCTGCTGTCCGGTTTGTCCCCTAGCGTAAAACGTGCGCGATACCTGGGCTCCGCCAAAGGAGCGGTTATCCAACAGACCGCCATACTCCCGCGCAAAGGGCACCCCTTGGGCGACGCACTGGTCGATAATGGCGCTGCTGACTTCCGCCAGGCGATGCACATTGGCCTCGCGGGAGCGATAGTCCCCCCCTTTGATGGTGTCGTAAAACAGCCGCCAGACGCTGTCGCCATCGTTGGGATAGTTTTTGGTAGCGTTAATCCCTCCCTGGGCGGCAATGCTATGGGCGCGGCGGGGGGAATCTTGAATGCAAAAGCTTTTGATGTTGTAGCCTAACTCGGCCAGGCTAGCGGCGGCGGATGCTCCAGCCAACCCTGTGCCTACGACTAAAATGGTGTGCCGACCCTTATTTTTAGGGCTAACCAGGCGGCAGTGTTCCTTAAAATTACTCCACTGAGCAGAGAGTGGGCCGGAGGGAGTGCGAGGGTCGAGCATGGGAAATGGGGGATTTTGGATTTTAGATTTTGGATTCCCAGCCTGGGCGGGGTAGGGGTGGGTTAGTCCTGAGAAGAGTAAACGTGAACTCATCTTTCTACTCGTCTCTGAAGCGGCCCTCTAAAAATTCTAGAATGCGGTGGTTCTCGGTCTGCAGACCCCGAATTTCCAACTGCATGGTGTGAATATCGGACTGCATGGTGCGAATATCGGACTGCATGGTGCGAATATCGGACTGCATGTCCCGCATATCCAGGCGAATATCGCGTAGCTCAGACATGACCGTCCCAAAGTTCTGCTGGGTGGTCTCATGGTAAGCCTGGTGAAGATTAACGGCTTCTAGCAGCGCGCTGATGGCCAGGCGCATATCAATCATTTGGTTTTCTACCTGATCCAGGCGTTGGTCGTGGTTCATGGGAAGTAGGGTGTCAAACGAGGGATTGGGTTCATCAGCCGATAATATTCCCCGGAATTCGCCAAACTGTTGCTCAAAGGCTGATTGAAAAACTCTGGTGCGGCTTCGATTGAGCGCCGAGCGCAGCAGTAGGTTACTCACCCTGGCCCGCATATCAACTGTGTCGGCCTGTCCTACCCTATCCAGCGGATTAGTCCCTTCATTGTGAGTCATTGCCATTACCAGGGGATGGTTATT
>CAYUBC010000197.1:0-7101 GCA_964442885.1 uncultured bacterium
GAAAACGATTATCCGACCAACCTGCCAGGCTTGCGTGCCGGGTAGGCTTGGTGTGCGATGCCGATGCTGCTCAGCGCCATTTTCTGCGGCACGAGGCGAGTAGTCGGTGGTTGACCGAATTTGTCGGCCCAGGCAGCCAGGAACTAAAAAGACTGTTGTAATGAAAGAAATGAGGCTTCATTGAGTCCGACGCTTACCTCGCTATCGCTTGCAGTGGTTACCCAACAATCCGCCCTTTCTCCTAAAACCTGGCCCTTCAGTGTCGCACTGCTGCCACAGCAGGCTTATCTGGTGGGGGGGAGCGTTAGGGATGCGCTACTACAGCGACAGGCCGATTATCTGGATTTAGATTTTGTTCTGCCTGAACGAGCCATCGAAACGGCCCAGGCCATTGCTCAAAAACATGGTGCTGGCTTTGTGGTGCTCGATGCCGAGCATCAAATCGCGCGGGCGGTTTTTCCCAATGCCACCGTTGACTTTGCTCAGCAAATTGGCCCTAGCATCACGGTAGACTTGCAGCGCCGCGACTTTACCATCAATGCCATTGCCTACAACCCCCATAGCGAAACCCTGGTTGACCCGCTAGATGGCTATGCTGACTTGCAGCGCAAAACCCTCTGCATGGTCGCCCCCGACAATCTCAGGGAAGATCCCCTGCGGCTGCTGCGCGCCTATCGTCAAGCTGCCCAACTGGGGTTTAACCTTGAGCCTGCGACCCAGGCTACCATCCGCACTCTGGCTCCGTTCTTACAAAACATTGCTGCCGAGCGGGTGCGTGGCGAACTCGACTGCTTGCTGAGTTTGCCCCAGGGCTCGGTGCTGCTAGAAACTGCCTGGCAGGATGGCGTCCTGCAAACTTGGTTGCCGGATGTCGGCCAGTGGGAGCTGCGGCAGTTAGCTGCCATGGATCGCCTGGTGGCCAAACTGCACGAGTGCCGGCCCGACTATACGCGCTTGCTCTATAGCTGGGTTAAGGAGTCCACTGCCCCAGGGTTACACCGCAGCTGGCTCAAAGCCGCTAAACTCAGCCAACTGTTGATGCCCAAGGCCGATGGTGCCGAAGCCACCTTACTACGCCTGAAGTATAGCCGGGTGGAGCAGCAGGCTGTGTTGAGCATTCTCAAGGGCTGGCACTATCTGGAAGAGCAGGGTTGGCAGCAGGGCCTGTCTCTGCCTCAGCAATACTGGCTGTTTAAAACTTCCGGCCCAGGGTTTATTGGCATCGCTTTGCTGGGCTTGGTTAATGGCGTGCCCGAAGCGGTGATGATGCCGCTGATTGATCGCTACCTCAACCCTGCTGATCCGGTGGCCCACCCCCAGGCGCTGCTATCGGGGCGAGATTTAATCCAAACCCTGGCCCTCAAACCCGGCCCTCAAATTGGGGAACTGCTCGAAGCCATTCAAATGGCCCAGGCTCAAGGGCTGATTACCAACCGCCAGGAGGCGCTGGCCTGGGTGAAGCAGCACCAGGTCGCAGCGCCTCCCAGCGCCTAAAATAGGGAAACCATCGGCGGGGAAATAGCCATGACCCAGGCTAAATTAAGGCTTTCCTCCTTTGAGGACTACCTGGCTTACAGCGATCAGGTCTCTCTAGAAAGATGCTATGAGCTAGTGCAGGGAGAATTAGTTAAATTGCCGCCAAAATCCCGGTTAAACAGCACCATTGCTGTCCGTATTTTGCTAGCTCTGATGGCCTCAGGCGTGCCTTTAGAGCTAATTCATCCTGGTAAATGTGAAGTACAGGTGCCAGTCCTACAGCCTACCGATGCAGCAAATCGCTACCCTGATTTGGTGGTTCTGCGGGCAGAACATCTGGGTTTGACTCAGCAGCGACTGACGATCACCCGTGAGATGCCGCCCCCGCGCCTGGTGGTAGAAGTCGTTAGCCCTGGCAAGACCAACCACCACCGAGACTACATCCGCAAACGCGACCAGTATGCGGCCCTTGGCATACCGGAGTACTGGCTGGTTGACCCACTGGCCCAGACGGTGACGGTGTTGGTTCTAAAAGGACAGATTTATGACGAGTTTGGCATCTTTGGTCGGGAGGCCATGCTGGTTTCGGCTGAGTTTCAGAATCTAGCCCTGGCCGTGGGGCCAATGTTGGGCGAACCGGCTGTAGACGCGGAGTGACCTCTGCCGCCCCTGGGTCGTTGTCCTCTGAATCGGATTTATTTGTGAGGTCGGCCCAGGTGGCTTGCATCGATGTGCTAGAGTTAACCTCTGGTCATAATAATGGGTTACTTTTGGGTTTTTACTCGGGCAGATATCTAAGCCGGGTTTAACCCTTATCCTTGCGTCTGTATTTGCAGAGCGCTCTACGGCCTGGATGGAGATGGGTTTCCTTCCTTGAGTGCCTTCCCCCTAATGCTGATCATCGCTGCCCTGTTGTCTGAGGTTCATTCATGTCAAAGCGTCGCAATCCTAAAAAAGAAAAGGCCCTGCGTAACCAGGCCTACGCCCGCAAGTTTCGTAAAAAGCGCTCTGGTGGCCAGCGGTTCTTCAAGCGCAATAATCGTGGCGGTGATGAGGAAGGCGCTGAAGCTAAGGAAGGTAACGATTACTCTGCGGCTAGCCTGTAGGGTTTGCCTCCAGCCATTGGGCTATTTGAGCAGCGGCCGCGCGGCCTGAGCTGAGTGCCGCTTCTACCCCGTTGCCTCCGCACCAGTCGCCGCAGGCCACTAGGTTTGGCAGTGCGGCAGTGCTCAGAGTTGGAGCAGGTAGCGGCTGGTTAACCAGTCCATAGCGCCAGCGGTGGACTTGCATCCACTCCGGTTGGTCGAGCCACGGGCTAAGCGCTGTGGCGGTCAGGTTGAGCAACCTTTGCCCCACCGGTTGCAGGTCTTGAGCCTCCAAGTGGGTTGTCGCGAAGGCGGCGCTGCTGTGGACAACCACCACTGGATTGGCCGGATTAAGGCGTTTGCTGCTGTCAAGGGCTATCCATCGTAGATGCGGGTGGTGGTTGCCAAAGACCATCCATCCAGCAGCAGTTGTCGGTAGATCTGTCAGATCTGGCTCGGTGGCTGAATCATAGCCGGCCAATACTGTAATCACAGCGTCAAATACGACCTGGGTAATGGGTGCCAGCCAGGCGCTCAGATCAGTGCTGGTTTGAGTGGCCTGGGTAAATAGCGGCGTGATTTGGGGGGCGGGGATGGCCAGGATCACGCTTCTTGCCGTAAAGGGGGAGTCTGCTGGGCTATCTTCAGCGTGAAGCTGCCAGCCGGATGCCACGGGTTCTACCTGCAAAACGCGACACTGCCGTTGAATAGTCAGTTCCGAAGCCAGGGCTTTGGCCAGGCTATTCATGCCCTCAGAGCCGATGTAGTAGGGGGTAGAAGGCGTCTGTGGGAGAGGCGGATTGCCCTCCCTGAGGTCAAATTTCAGCGGTGTCCAGGGACGCAGCCAACCCGCAGCTAACCCATCGGAGATTAGCCTTGAGTCCCGTTGGGTAAAGGGCTGCAAAAACCGACAGCCATGATCCACAAGGCTCTCCCCCACGCGCCGGGTCGCGACTCGTCCGCCTACACCACGGGATTTGTCTACCACCAGCACCTGATACCCGGCCTGAACCAAGGATTGGGCTGCTGTTAGCCCGCTTAACCCAGCTCCTACTACCACTACATCCCATAGCGTCATCACGTTGTCCTTTTTTAGAACTGCACCTGAGTTTCCAGCAAGTAGGCATCGGTAAAGAACGGCTCACCAGCCAGAATGGCCGGTTGCAGGCGCAACTGACGCTGCACAACGCAACTGACCAAATCATCAACGGCGGGGTTGCCGCTGCTGCGGGCTACCCTCGCAAAGGAGATCTCGCCGCTGGGCTGCACATGGAGCTGCAACTGCACTGTCGCATTCAGGCCAGAACTCACCATCGCCGCCGGGTTCTGCCAGCCGCACACCGATAGCCAGGGTTGAACGCTGAGGCTGGTATGGCTCAGCAGTTGGGGCGGTGTATCAGGAAAATCTCGCCCGTAGGCCGCCGGTTGGATGCCCAGGGGCGTCAGCTGCCCACCCGTTGCGGCGTTAGGCGGCCTGGTTGGGGCGGGGGCAGGTTGACCCAAGTCGGGTGGGGAAGTGATCGTCGGTAGTGATGGGGCCGCGGTATTCGGTGGGGGTGCGCCGGGGGCAACCAGATCCTCAGGGGGTGGCTGCACCGCTGGAACGGGTGCCGGTTGAACGGGTGCCGGTTGGACGGGGGCAGGGGGAACGGGCGCGGGCAGCGACGGGGCTGACGTCAAGTTTTCTGGGGTGGCTTGAACCGCCGGGGCCGAGGGCGGTGCGGCGGGTAAGGCCGGGTCTGGTTGAGCCGGTGGGCCAGGAGCAGCGGTGGGCGGCAGCGGCGGTTCTGGGGCGGCCTCAACGCTGGTTGGCGGCAAAGCCGGAGTAGCCTCTAACAGTTGGATAGGAATAGCTTCATGGGAGGGGGCCGGTGCTTGCGCGGCTATTAGCAGGGGCCGTAGCCCCAGCAGCAAGACTCCGTGAGCGATGACGGAAGTGACTGCGGCCAGGGGCCAGAGAGCCCTGGGGTCGCGGTAGGACTCAACCTGAGTTAAAAAAGAAGAAGGGGTCATGGAAACTAGCTTAAGCTAAGTCGAGAAAGGCTATAGTTTTTCCAGCTATCTCCATGGGAGCTCTGCTATTCACTCCAGGTGCCAATGACTGACCTTGCATGCCACTTCCCTTTTGTGCCAGCCAAGCACTCGCTAGCCGCCAATACTGCAGAGGCTGACCTGCCCAGATCATTTATCCGAGAGGCTCACATTGGGGATGTAGCCCAACTCACCGAGCTCCTGGCCAATAGCTTCTATCATCGCACCGGCTGGCTGTATTGGGTTTATCCGCTGATCAAACTTGGCATTCAGGAAGATTTGCGCCAGCGCCTTAGGGGAGAAAAAGCCAACTACGTCTGCCTGACGGCATTGACCTCCATTGCCGGGAGTGCCAATTCAGGGGAGGCCAAAACGCTTAAGCCCCCCCAGTTGGCTGGCACGGTAGAGCTGTCGCAACGGCAATCCTGGCCCTGGCAGGGCTTAAGCCCAAGCTATGCCTACGTATCTAACCTGGCGGTTGCTGTCGGGTTTAGGCAACAGGGCATTGCCGGGCGGTTGCTGGCCACCTGCGAAACCCTGGCTCTGGGGTGGAACCTCCATGATCTTTATCTGCACGTCATGGAAGACAATCTAGCGGCTCTCAGGCTCTACCGCCGGGCAGGGTTTCAGCTCTCTCAGACCGAGGAGACCACGGCCACCTGGCTGGGCCTGCAACCCCGCCGACTGCTGATGCACAAGTCCCTCACCTAGTCTGAGGCCAAACCACTTGCCTGGCCTTGGCAGTACACCAAAACAGAAAGTTTGGAAAAGCCCTAGCCCGTAAATTTACAAAATATTTATAATACCAACCCAGGAATTTATTTCTACTTTATGAGTACGTAACACTTCTGTGGAAAAGTTCCTAGTCATGTGCCTTAAAATATAACTCTGAGCACAGTAATTGAGTCAAATATTAACCCATTTGTTTGGCAGGAATGAGCCAAAATTTTGAGCAAAGTATCTCAGAACATGACGATGGGACGGTTTTGATGACCCAGGCTAACTACTTGGCCCAACACAGTGTCCCGCTCAATTCCGAGATGGCTACTCGCTATCCGCCTGTAACTGCTGGAGGATCTAGTATTTCTGCCGCTGATGATGACGATATTTTAGCTAAAATTCGTGGTCAGGATCTCTGGGTTGTGAATATGCGCCGTCGTAACGGACTGATTATTCACAAAGAGTTCTACACCGAATTTGCGGGGCCTGGGGCTGCTATTGGCGGTGGCCTAGATGCCGATTGTCGGCGGGTGATTCCCCTAGGAAGTTTATCGCTGACTGCGCCAGCAACCCTAGAAGAGCAGCAAAAGGCGCTGAAAATTCGTCTTCAGTGGGTACGGCTAACCCAGAACTTTACCGACAAACCCGTGGCGATTGACCGCGCCCGGATGATTTTAGAGCAGTTCAAAAGCTATTTTGACCAGAGCATTGTCGATCAAGTGCCCGATGAAGCCTTTGCGCTTTTGGTTGGGGTGCTGCCCCATACAGTCCGGCAAGCTAGGGCTTTGGTTTAGCCCAGGGCAGGGGGCAATGGCCGGGTATTGACCGGCGGAAGCGCAGCAATCCTGCCGTAGGTGTCAGGGTTTAGGTCTCAGGTGTCAGGCATGGTGGGCTGATTCATGCCAGGTGGCACTCATCTTTAGCTGAGGTTGGGTACTGGTAATGCCAGGGATAAGCCGCCTCTAGTTGCGCGGCCAGGGCTAATACGGTGGCTTCATCGGCAGGGCGACCCACCAACTGCACCCCCATCGGCAGGCCACTGGGGGCAAAGGCTGTAGTGGGCATTGCCAGCGCCGGTTGGCCACTGGCATTAAAGGGTGGGCAGGGCGCTACCCAATTAATCACATTTTCCAGAATTTTGGCCGGGCGCAAATTCTGCCACTCGCCGATTCGAATAGCCTGGTGCATGTATACAGGTAAAATCAGCACGTCGTAGGGATAGGCAAACTGAACAATTTGGCGGGCTACCTGCTGAAGTTTGGCCACGGCCCTCAGGTAAGCGCCGCTATTGATGCGCCAGGCCCGCCAGTAGAGCCAGCGATTCATTTTTTCTAAAACCACCCAGGGTACGCCTGCTTCGGCTAAAACACATTGCCAAACGATGATAAACGGCTCAATCAAATCGCTAAGGTCTGGAAAACTAACTTCCTCGGCGCTATGGCCCAGTTCTTCAACCCGTTGCACCGTTTCATAGACGGCCTGGCGACACAGGGCATCGGCTTCGCCAAGCGGCTCAAAGCGGGTGGCATAGCCGATGCGCAGGGGCCGCAGGGGCGACCTCAGCCCGGCCAGGAAGGAAGGCTCTGGATCTGGCAGCCAGTAGGGATCTCCCACTTCGTAGCCGCTTAAGATATCCAGCAGGGCCGCCGCATCGTCAACGGTGCGCGCCAACGGGCCGTTGACGGCTAACCCATTTAACCGTTCCCCCACCGGTGCAAAGCTGATTCTCCCGCGCGCGGCTTTCATCCCTACCAGACCACAGCAAAAGGCAGGCCCCCGTAAAGAGCCG
>CAYUBC010000198.1:0-7071 GCA_964442885.1 uncultured bacterium
AGGTAGTAGTCCATGTCGCGCAGGCAGGTGGCCGTCATTTCTTCGCCGTAGGCGTTGCCACCAGGGGAGACCACGTCGGGGCGCTTTTGGAAGAGCTGGTTGCCGGCTTCCTTAACGATGCGCTCACGGGACTCGGTCAACACCTGGGCGATGCGTAGACGACGCTCCCCAGAGGTCACAAACCCTTTGATGCGATCTAGTTCGCCAGGGCTGAGATAGCGAGCCTCAGCATCAGCGTTCACGATTGACTTCGTGACAATACTCATTGATGGATTCCTCCGAAAGTTATAACCAGATGTCTATGAAATTGGTATTCATGGACAAACTCACTGAGTCAGCAGGGCTGGTACAGCGCCGAGAAGCCCATGACCTGGGAATACTTCAACCGCGAAACGACCAGACCACAAGATTGGGCGGAGCCTACTCCCTTAACTCACCAGCCTCAGACGAAGGCCGTGGCTGATGAAAGCGTTCGAGATAGCCGCTAATCCTATGGGGATACATAGACTCAGCATCCTTCCCGATTTATTGTCCGGTATCGCGATCGCCTTCTTGAAAACAACGAAATATTTTGTAACAGTTTCACTCAGTTTCTTTAATGACCGCAGGGCAAGCTATTCAGCCACTTCCAAAAAACCGAAGCAGCGCTAGCCGGTCAAATCAAAACCAACTTAGCCAAGGCTCTTAATCTTTCGTTGCAATCGACAAAGGGGGCAAGGTAACCCATGCCCCCGTTTTGACTCAGGTAATGTACCGACAACTACCGGCGATAGGGCACACCCTGGGCCCCAAAGTAGCGCTGGTATTCCGCTGAAGACAGCATGGCCTGGGCTGCCGCCAGAACCCCCTGCTGGTCAGCCAGGGGCTGATAGGTGGCCATTTCAGCATCGGACTCCAGATTGCGCCCCAGTAGTTGGCGAGCCATCATCTCAACGACCTTGGGTAGCGGATAGGTGGCTACAAACCGCTCATGGTAAGGGTTGGAAGCCAAGAGCTGGGCAATAAAGTCACGCACCGTTAGCTGCCTTTGCCGCAGGCGTTCCTCCGCCTCTGGTAGCCGCCACTGGGAGGGAATGTCGCCCTCGTAGCAAACCATTACCTGTCGGTAAATGGCCGTTATCACAGTGTCAACCTGGGCTGCATCGGCATCGGCTGAGAGGCGATAGAGGCGGGTTGCTGGCTTGGCCACGGGCAGATCCAGGCCTGCCGTTTGAGACGACCTCCCCATAGAGGCTACCAGTTCTGCTGCTGCCGCCGCCTGGCTAGCTACGGCTTCGGCCATCAGGGGCATGTCGGCCACATCCATGGTGGGTTTGGCGGTAACAAAGCTGGGCACCACCAAATCACGGTTTTGCTTGGTCAGCCGGTTGTACAACTTCTCGGTGTTGGGGAAGTTGGCAGCGGGCAGGGTGGGGTAGCGGCGGTAGGGTACCGTATCTTCCCCAAAGTTCTCGGCATATTCCACCGTGTTCAGCATGGCCCGAATAAAGCCACGAATGCCCTCGCTGGCAAGAATTTGGTTGTATTTACGGATTTCAGCCTGATCCATCGGCGCACGACCCAGGAAGTGCTTAGTGCCAAACTCAATCACCTGGGTGTTGGGGTAGGGCGCGTAGAACTCCTTGATGTAGAGGCTCGAACAGCCCAGCCCTTCGATGAACTCCTTGAGATTAATCTCACCGTTGCTCAGCTTGCTCTCCAGCACCGTGAACTCGCTCTTCACAATGTAAGGGGCAATATCCCGCTCAAAAATCTGGCGGTAGGCGGCTGCCGTTACCAGTTTCAGGTTGGGCTTATCGGCCAGAGAGGTAAGCTTGAAGACCTTGGTCAGCTGCCGCTGCCGATTTACGCCCTGGCTAATCCGCTTCTGGACATCGGGAATAGCCCGCTGTTCGGTGACAGCGCCCAGTTCCACAAAGCGCGGTGTCGTCGTGTCAGCCACAGGCACCATGCCTTTCGCTGCCAGGGTACCGGCCCGCATACTACGCAAAGCCAGACCCTTGGGCGTCAGGTAGCGTTCGTAGGGAACGGTGTCTTCGCCGAAGGCTTCCGCATATTCCGGGCTGTCGATAATCGAGTCAATGAGAGCGTAGAAGCCTTTCTTAGCGCAAATATCGAAGTAGCTGTTGGTCTCATTACGCCCGTAGGTAGGACGACCCAGCAGCCGCCGATGGATATACTCCACCGCCTTCATCACGTAGAGGGACGACCAGTAGGTCTTCCGGAATGCCTCGGACTTGGCGATCGCCCGGATGAATTCCTTAATGGTGATGTCGCCATTTTCGAGCTTGATTTCTGCTACGTTGGAGCGCTGCCCCGAATAGACCTCGCGGCCAAATACCTGCCGATAGGCGGCGCTAATCACCGCCTGGGTAGAGCTTTCGGAAAAGCGGACGCTGGCCCTGGTGTTGCCGGTGCGGGGAATCTGATCCAGCTTGAAGACCTTGGCCCCCAAGGAACCGGGATTTTCGCCCCGAGCCGCCGGGTTGCTCAACTGGTTGTTGATACCCGGCCCCCGGTGGATCAAAATACGGCGGGTATCTTTGCTGAAGAACGCGGGTGTAGCGCTGGGGTTGCGGGTTTCTTTGGGGAAAATGGCCCCAAACTGAATTTCCAGCGGGTCGTTGCCAGAACCGTAGGGATGCTGATCAGGCAGAGGTTGCTCGTAGGCCGCAAACAGGGTAATAAACTGCGGCTTTTTGCGGAAGGGCGCGCTGTAGTTAAATAGGTCAAACTGCGGCCCCCAGTTGCGGCACTCCTGGGCTTCCTGACCCAGACCGCGCAGGTAGGGCACGGTTTCTTCACCAAAGTAGTCGGCGTATTCCTTAGAATCCACCAGGGCGTCTACCAGGGCCGCCAAACCACCGGCTGAGACAATCGCGAAATAGTTACGCACTTCTTCGCGAGAACTGGGAGCCCGACCCAAAATATGCCGGAAGGCCAGTTCCAGGGCGCGGCTGTTGATGTAAGGGTCAAAGAAATTTTTGCGATACAGGGGTGACTTACAGAGACGGCGCACAAACTCCTTCATGGAGATTTCGCCATTCTTAACCTTAGATTCCAGGTCAGACACCGATAGGGAGTAAGCGCGAGTGATATCACGCTCAAACACCTGACGGTAGGCGGCCTTCACAACGTCGTTCTTTTCTGACGTCGAAAGACCGGGCTTCATGGCGTACTTAGGACGCCGCTCTGCCGCATTGAAATAAATCTGAGGTAGCTGAAGCCCCTGTAAATCCGATGAGGGGCGCTGGCGCAGTTTATCCGAAGGCGTGGGTGCCTTAAACTCGGTGAGCAGTACCGTGAAGTACTGAGCCACAATTTCCTTGGCTTCAGGGTCAGCGTTGAAATACCGCATGGCCGCCTGCTGCATGGTCTGGATGGCCACAATAGTGGCCGCCGAGGAACAGGCACGCTCGATAATTTCCCGCAGCCCCCGCACGTTGACGGAGATGATGTTGGGATCCCCGGCCACAATCGCGTAGGTAACGTAGCGTAAGAACCAGCTCAGGTCTCGCAGCGACTTCTGCATGTTGCTGGGGCCGTAGCGAGACACGTTGATGGGGCGAAACCCTGGGGGAATGGGGCCGGAGGGCGTGGACGAAAACAACCCGCTGAACAACCCACCGCCGCTTTCAATAAAGGTAGCGGTACCCAACTTTGAAGCTTCCTGCTCATCCAGCACCGTACCGGCCCGGGTTTTCTCCATTGGGCGTTCGGCTTCAGGGCGCTCCAGGTAGGCCAGGGGAGAACCGCCGGTAAAAATTCGGTTGGCCGCCTGGGACACAATCAACTCTGAATAGCGAGTCAGAGTCTCAGCAATTTGCACCCGTTTCAGTCCAGAGCTAAAAAAGCCAGACAAATCCTCCAGCTCTCCCCGCGCCATGTACCGGTCTTGCTGCTCGGCCTGGTTAATTGTGGCGACCGGCAGGGTTTGGTAGAGCTGAGGCCGCGCCAGTGCACTTCCACCACTTGCTTTAACACTCATGCGTCTTCAAAGGCTCCCTATGCGGACAATCACTGCATTCTTAAAACTAAATGCCCGGTCAGCAGGTCTAGACGCAATGGCTAGGTTGGACAAAGCCCCTTAACCGGCTTGGGCAAAACGGGAATTGACTGTGTTCTCATCAACGTCACCAGTAGACATTAAATCGAAACAGTACGTAATCAAAACAGTACGTAAACTGACCTGGCTTCAGAGTAAACCGTTTCAGGACAGCAACACGGTTTGTTAAAAACTGTGTAACATCCCATTTGCGGAATGTCTTCGGTCATCATAGAGGATGCCTACGCCCCTCCTGAGAGGGCCCATAAGTTTTGTAACGTTTCGTGATGAAAAATCCTCAGGCCAACTCGGTTCAGGCCGTTAGCGATGCGGTAGCTCAGCTTTACAATACCTACCCCTTTCCCCCAGAGCCGATTCTGGACGAGCCGCCACCAGGCTATAACTGGCGCTGGTTCTGGCCCACCGTCCACAGCTTCTGCACCGGGGCTAAGCCGGTTCACAGTGCCGTGCGGGTGCTGGACGCAGGCTGTGGTACGGGCGTGAGCACAGAATATTTAGGTCACCTTAACCCCCAGGCCCAGGTATTGGGCATTGACCTCAGTGAACAAGCTCTGGCTACGGCCAGGGAACGCTGTCGGCGCTCCGGGGCTACCAACGTCCAGTTTCAGCACCTTAGTCTCTACGAGGTAGCCCAACTGGAGGGCGATTTCGAGTGGATTAACTGCGTTGGCGTCCTGCACCATCTGCCGGATCCAACCAGAGGACTGCAAGCCCTGGCCACTAAACTGGCTCCTGGTGGGCTTATACATCTGTTTGTCTACGCCGCCGTTGGCCGCTGGGAAATCTCTCTGATGCAGCGAGCCATTGCCCTGGTGCAGGGCGATCGCCGCGGCGACTATCGCGATGGCGTGCAGGTGGGGCGGCAACTGTTTGCCAATCTGCCGGAGGGCAACCGCCTGAAGCAGCGGGAGCGCGATCGCTGGTCCCTAGAAAATCAGCGGGACGAGTGCTTTGCCGATATGTACGTACATCCCCAGGAGGTGGACTACAGCCTGGATACCCTCTTTGAATTAATCGCTGCCTCTGGGCTGGAGTTGATTGGCTTCTCAAACCCCCATATCTGGCAACTAGAGCGCCTCCTCGGCCAGGATAAGGAACTTCTGACACGGGCTCAGCAACTCTCCAAGCAGGATCAATACCGATTGATTGAATTACTCGACCCAGAAATCACCCACTTTGAATGGTTTCTGGCCAAACCGCCGATTACCCGGCGTCATTGGGCCGTAGACGAGGAGCTATTGGCGGCCTATCCAGAACGCAACCCCTGCATGGAAGGCTGGCCAAGCCACAGCATTTTTGACCACAACTATCAGTTTGTTACCCTGTCGGCCCTGGAGTTTGCGGTGTTGCAAGCCTGCGATGCCTCGGCCTCGGCCCCCCAGGCGCTGCCACTAACCGTCGCAGATCTCCTCAGGCAAACCTCAGCCAGCCTTGACGACATCCGGCACATGCAGCAAAACCAGCTTATTTTGTTGCAACCGCCACAGCAGTCTTCATAGCTTTATCTAAAGATCACGGATTTCCTGCCAGGACTATCTATTAAGTATTATTGCCGTGATATGATCTCCTACGGCCTGAATGAACGGGCTTAAACCCTTAGTGGCTAAGGATTTGTGCTGGCGTGGCTCCAATTTCCTCTGACCAAACCAGTGCTGCGGCTACAGCGGCAGACTCTGCGGATGTAAACGGGATGCTTCCTCCGCCCGTAGATAGAGCTATGGGGGAGTACTATCAGCTCCAGCAAAACCTGTTAATTTGTACCATTGCCTTTAGCGGTGTCATTTTTTTCAGTGTTTGGCTCGCCTACTCATTACCCGTTGCTCTGAATTATTTAATTGGAGCGTGCGGTGGTGTGGTTTACTTGAGGATGTTGGCCAAAAGCGTCGCCAATTTAGGGCGTGGACAGCAGAAATTAGGCAGTGGTCGGCTGGCTATTTTTATCGGGTTAATTCTGGTTGCTACGCAGTGGCAACAGCTTCAAGTTGTGCCAGTTTTTCTAGGTTTTTTAACCTATAAGGCTGCTCTAATTGCCTACACGCTTTGGACGGCAGTGTTGCCCATCAGTTCCAAGGCTGAGTAGTTTTCTAGGCTAGCACAATTTTCAATGATCTCTAAGGTCATATCAGTTGGGTCAAGATGGCGCTGGATGTGGTTATGTTTTATCCCTCAACTCTGGCAAAGCTAGAAGTCGGTCAGCATCTTTACTGGCAAATTGGCAATCTTAAGATCCACGGTCAGGTGTTTCTGACCTCGTGGTTTGTGATTGGTTTGTTGGTGCTGGTTTCGGTATTGGCGACTCGCAATATTCAGCGAGTACCCTCCGGGCTACAAAATTTTATGGAGTACGCCCTGGAATTTATTCGCGATTTGGCCAAAAACCAAATTGGCGAGAAGGAGTACCGCCCCTGGGTGCCCTTTGTTGGTACTCTCTTTTTGTTCATTTTTGTGTCTAACTGGTCTGGGGCGCTGGTGCCCTGGAAGTTGATTCATCTACCCTCTGGTGAATTGGCGGCTCCGACCAACGACATCAACACCACCGTGGCGCTGGCGTTGCTAACCTCCCTGGCTTACTTTTACGCCGGGTTTAGCAACCGTGGCTTGAGCTACTTTGCCAAGTACATTGAGCCAACGCCAATCCTGTTGCCGATCAATATTCTTGAAGATTTCACTAAGCCCCTTTCCCTGAGCTTCCGTCTGTTTGGGAACATCCTGGCGGATGAGCTGGTAGTCGCTGTGTTGGTCTTACTGGTACCCCTCTTCGTGCCCTTGCCAGTAATGATTCTTGGGTTGTTTACCAGTGCCATTCAGGCGCTGATCTTTGCAACCCTGGCGGCGGCCTACATCGGTGAGGCGATTGAGGGGCATGGTGCAGAAGAGCATGAGTGACCTTGAATAGAGGCATTCAGTGTGCGCTGGCTGATGGGTCAGGTTCCATCAACAGCACTGTGGCTTAGAGGGCCGCAATACAAGAAAAAACGCCGCTTGGCGTTGTTATATACCTGATT